>JBATNB010000431.1:0-8822 GCA_049290135.1 Rhizobiaceae bacterium | reverse complement strand
CCCATGGCGTCGACCAGGCTAGCCACGGAAGCGCCATCGACCAGCCACCCGGTGCGCCCCGGCAGGACGATCTGGCGGATCGAGGGCTGGTCGGAGCCGATGAGCGCGCACCCACAGGCGGCCGCCTCGATGAGACTGCGGGGAAAGCCCTCCGAGAGCCGGGTCGGCAGGCAGACGATGTCTGCCCGGCGCAGAAGATCCGGCATGCCGCCGGGCGGAATGGCTCCGAGATATGCGATGGCGTCGGAAGGATCGCGGGCCAGCAAAGCGGGGACATCCAGATTATCGGGATAACCGGGATCGTTCGGCCCCGCGATCAGGAAGCGCGCCGTCGAGCCGCGGTGGCGCAGGATCCGCGCTGCCTCGACATATTCGGCGAGTCCCTTCGACCGGAGGAGACGCGAAGCGAACAGGAAGGTCAGCGGTGCATCGCCGGAGCCGGCGGCCGGCGGGTAGAATTTCCCGCGGTCGATCCCCGCCCCCATGATGGCCACCGCGCGTTTCTCCGGGAATACGCCCTGCGAAACCATACGTTCGCGATCGGAGGCGTTTTCAAAGGTGGCGACCGCGCCGATCCGCCCCGCACCGAGCGCAAGAACAGCGGCAACCAGCCTGCGGCGCAGGCGTCCCGCCATGCCGGTCGGTTCAAAAACGCGGCCGAGGCCGGGAAAGGTCAGGACGACCCGCATGTCGGCCGCGGTGGCGAGAAACGGGAGCACCATGGCGGCAATCAGGTTAGGCTTGATGGTGATTGCATGGATCACGTCGGGCCGAAGCGATCGAACCAGCCGCGCCAGCGACCACGCCGCCGCGGCATCGCGGAATGACAGCCGATGCCTTTCGACCGGCGTCGGCACCAGGGTCAGCTGTTCCGGCAAGCCGGCGGCGGATTCGGGCGTGACGCCCCCGACCAGCAGGATGACTTCGTGGCCCGCCGCCACCATGCGCTCGGCAGTCGGCAGCCGGTGCGCCCGGAAATAGGCCAGATCGTTGCAGAAATACAGGATCCGCAATTGATTTCGCCCGTCCGGGTCCCTACTCACGTCGGGCGGTCCATTGCCCGATCGGAGTCCCGATTGCAGGTTGCCGCGTCAACTTGCAAGCCCTGGCCGCATGTACGACTTCGAAACCACAATCATCGGCGCTGGAGTGATCGGCCTTGCGATTGCCCGGCAACTGGCGCGCGCCGGGCGCGAAGTGCTCGTTCTGGAGCGCAACGGCACGCACGGCTCCGAGACTTCGGCGCGCAACAGCGAAGTCGTTCATGCCGGCATCTATTATGACCGGGACAGCCTCAAGGCGCGATTGTGCGTGGCAGGCCGGCAGCGGCTCTATGCCTATTGCGAACGGAACAATGTCCCCTTCAGGCGAACCGGCAAGCTTATCGTTGCCACGGATGCCGGACAGGAAGCGCAACTCGAATCGATCGCTCTGAGGGCGGAGAACAACGGCGCAGACGATCTGCGATTGATTGACAGATCGGAGGTCTCCGCGCTTGAACCAGCCCTGACAACGCGAGCGGCGCTGTTGTCGCCGTCGACCGGCATCATCGACAGCCACGCCTACATGCTGGCGCTCCTTGGCGAGGCGGAGGAGCATGGCGCGCTGATCGCCCTTGCCTCACCGGCCCTGGCGCTCGCAGCTGTTCCCGGAGGCTATGCGATCCAGGTCGGCGGCGCTGATCCGACGCGCATCACGACACGGGAACTCATCGTCTCCGGCGGCCTCTGGAGCGGACAGCTTGTCGGGGCCAGCCAGACGGCGCTCGCGGCAACCGCGCCGACGACTTCGTTTGCGAAGGGCAATTATTTCGGCATGACCGGACGCACTCCTTTCTCGCGGCTTGTCTACCCGGTGCCGGAGCCGGGCGGGCTCGGTGTCCACCTCACGCTCGATCTTGCCGGCCGCGCGCGCTTCGGTCCCGACGTGGAATGGATCGACGCCATCGACTATGCGGTCGATCCGGCGCGGGCCGAGCGGTTCGTCGAGGCCATCCGACGATACTGGCCCGGATTGCCGGACGATGCGCTGCAGCCGGACTATGCAGGAATTCGACCCAAGATCGGCGGCAGGGAACAGCCCAATGCCGACTTCTCGGTCGTTTCAGACGGCAAGGGGATGGTTGCCCTGTACGGGATCGAATCTCCAGGACTCACCGCGAGCCTTGCAATCGCCGAGCATGTCGAAGCACTCCTAAACGGCTGACGCCGCTGTTCTATTGAACCTCGGCTTCTGTTACTCAGGACGCGGATTCGATCTCCGGGAGAATTGCATGTGCGGCATCGTTGCCATCGTCAACGTGAACCAGGAACCCGGAAGCGACCGTATCGCGGAAGCGATGAGCGAGCGGATCGCGCACCGCGGTCCGGACGGCATGGGGCACTGGGCGCACGACAATGTCGCACTCGGCCACCGCCGGCTCTCCATCATCGATCTGTCCGATGGCGGCAGCCAGCCGATGCAGACGCCCGACGGCCGGTACACGATCGCCTACAACGGCGAACTCTACAATTTCGCCGACATCAAGCTGGAACTGAAGGCGCTCGGGGAGCATTTCGTTTCGCGGTCCGACACGGAAGTGTTGCTGCGGGCCATCGCGCGGTTCGGGCTTGAGAATGCGGTGAAGCGGTTCAACGGCATTTTCGCGTTCGTTTGCTACGATGCGAAGGAACGCCGCCTCCTGGTCGGGCGCGACCGCTACGGCATCAAACCACTCTACTGGTGCAGGACCCGCACATCGTTCCTCTTCGCCTCCGAACCCAAGGCGTTCCTCGGTCATCCCGACTACGCGATGGCGATCGACCCGGAAGGAATGGCGGAGTATTTCACGTTCCAGAATTTCCTGACCGATCGCACGATCTTCAAGGGCGTGCGCATGGTTCCCGCCGGTCACATCGCATCGCTGGACTGCACGAGGGACGGCCCGTTCGCCACCAGCGAATATTGGGACTTCCGGTTCGACGAGCCGGCGAATCCCAAGCCGCACAAGGATCTGAAGCGCGAACTCCTGTTCCTGTTCGAACAGGCCGTATCGCGCCAGCTCGTCAGCGACGTGGACGTGTCGTGCTACCTGTCCGGCGGCATGGATTCCGGTTCGATCACCGCCGTCGCGGCGAGGATCCTGCCGAAGCTGACGACATTCACCTGCGGGTTCGACCTGACGTCGGCTTCCGGTGCCGAACTCCATTTCGACGAACGCCGTCTGGCCGAACACATGTCCTACCTGTTCGGCACGGAGCATTACGAAGTTGTGCTGAAGGCGGGAGACATGGAACGGGCGATCCCGCGCCTTGTCCATCATCTCGACGAACCCCGCGTGGGCCAGTCCTATCCGAATTTCTACGTCGCGGGCCTGGCAAGCCGCTTCGGCAAGGTCGTACTCGGCGGGACCGGCGGTGACGAGCTTTTTGGCGGTTACCCGTGGCGGTACTACCGGGCCGCGCATGCGCACAATACCGACGAGTTCGTGAACTCCTATTTCCCGTTCTGGCAGCGGCTTCTGCCGAGAGACCGGCTGGCCGCCACGCTAGCACCACTTGGCCTCGAGGCCGGGCAGGTCGATGTGGAAGAAGTCTTCCGGTCGGTTCTGGCGCGCCATCCGGTCGATTTTTCCGACCCTTCGGCAAGCCTCAATCTCGCGCTCTACTTCGAAGCCAAGACATTCCTGCACGGCCTTCTCGTCGTGGAAGACAAGCTTTCGATGGCGCACGGCCTGGAAAGCCGGGTTCCTTTCCTCGACAATGATCTGGTGGATTTCGCCATGCGCATCCCGGCAAGGGAGAAAGTCGGAAATCTCCACATGGTTCGCGAGATGAACCTGCGCAACAAGGAACTGGGTACTGAATCGGTGCGACAGTTCCAGAAGACCAATGACGGGAAACTGCTGCTCCGCAAGATGATGTCGGAATTGCTGCCGGCCTCGATCATCGATGCGCAGAAGCAGGGGTTCTCCGCGCCCGACGCAAGCTGGTTCCGCGGCGAGAGCATCGATTTCGTGCGCTCGAGCATCGGCGGCGACCACGCGCCGGTCTACCGATTCCTGGCCCATGACGAGGTCCATCCGCTGCTGCAGGAGCATTTCGACGGCAAGGAGAACCACAGGCTGCTTCTCTGGTCGGTGCTCTGCGTCAACGAGTTGATCAAGCAGAACAATCTCGCTGCCTGAGCAGTTCGCGCAGCGATATCTTGTCCACGCCCGCGTGGTCCGTCCCACAATGCTCGCAACCGGAATCGGAGCCGAGCATGACAGACACGACCGCCCGCCACAAACTGCCCTACATCATGCCTTCGCAGGCCCAGAAGCATGTCACGCACAACGAGGCGATCCGTCTGATCGATCTGGTGTCGAGCCTGCGCCTGGTCGCGCTTGACATGACCGATCCGCCGCCGGATCCCGCCGATGGCGATTGCCATGGACTAGGCGCGAACCCGACCGGGGCGTGGCAGCACCATGGCGGCGAGATCGCCGCGTGGGTCGATGGTGCATGGACCTTCATCAAGCCCTTCGCGGGCCTTCAAGGATGGTGTGAAGCCGATGGCGGTATCCATGTCCATGATGGCGCGGGGTTCGTCCGGGTTGATACGCCGCCGGCGGTCCTGCCGCTTCTGGGCGTGAATGGCGAAGCCAACGAAACCAGCCGGCTCGCGGTCAGGTCGCAGACCGTGTTGTTGTCCCACGACGACAGCGTGACAGCGGGGACCGGGGATATCCGCATTGCAATCAACAAGGCCGGTTCCGGCAATACCGGGTCGATGATCTTCCAGACCGCCTATTCGGGACGCATCGAACTCGGATGCACGGGATCTGACGACTTCACCATCCGGGCGAGCAGCGATGGCGCTGCGTTCCAGGACGTGATGACCGTCGCCGCCGGCACCGGGTACGTGGGCATCGGCAGTCCGCCCGACCAGCCGCTTGCCATCCGCAAGGACCTTGCCGGCAGCGTGTCGCGCATCCAGATGCGCAACGGATCCACAACGAGCGGGTCGGGCGCGGCGATCACGCTGAACGGCGGTGCGTCCCAGGCCCAGTTGCTGCAATATGCGGCGGGCACGCTCTACCTGCTGACCAACGGTGCGGCCCTCAACATCCAGGCGACCGGTGCGAATGCGGTCATCCGCCTCTGGGCATCCGGCAACCAGGTCCTTTCGGCCTCCCCGGTGAAAGTCGAATCCACCGTGCCGTTGCGACTGCCGCAATATGCCGTTGCCGCCCTTCCCTCGGCAGCGGCCAGCGGCGCCGGAGCGCTTGTCCATGTGACCAACGATATCGACGGAGGCGTCGTGGCATTCTCGGACGGATCGATCTGGCGTCGGGTCACCGACCGCGCGGCCGTCGCGACAGGCTAGAGCACTCCCACCGGGTATCGGAGCAGTTTGACGGGATGGGTTTTCCGCTCCGGCGAGGAGAAGACCGCGGCGCGATACGGAAGCAGCGGGCGAGGATTTCGACGTAGCCAGAAATGCTCCAGCTGCGCACTCAACGCCCGAAGGGCCACCATTTGCGCTTGGTATCGGTCCCTCGCCCGATCTCGCCAAGAAGCCTTCGAGCATTGGCGACGCGGGCTTGGTTGTTACCTGCGGACGAGTCGATCAGCGCCGGCACCGCCGGCGCTCCGATGGCCTTGAGCACCTGGTAGGCGTTCTGCTGCAAAAACTGGTTGTCCGCGCCGAGGGCATCGACAAGTTCGGCGATCGCGCCGGCGCCGATTTCCTTCAGCACATTGATCGAATTCTGCTGGAGATACGGGTTCGCGCTTTCCATCAGGCCGACGAGATCGGCCGCCGCCGCCGGGCCGATCGCCTTGTAGGCCTTGATCGCAGCGCCGGAAATATACTGGTCTTCCGAACCAAGACCCTCGGCAAGATAGCCGCGAAATGTCGCCAGGGCCGCCGGATCGATTTCAGCGAGCAGCGCAACAGCCATTGACGAGTAATCCGGTGATTTCGGATTGCACGCCTTGGACAAAGCATCGACGGCATTCGATCCCTGGTACCGCAATACGGCGGCCGCCGCGCCAACCTCCTTCTGGCTTGCGCTCTTGAGCAACCGGACCATCGGCTCCGCCGCGGTTTTCCCCGCCTTGGTAAGCGCCCCGATCGCCGCGCCCTGAATGAACTGGTTGTCGTTATTGAGCAATTCGGCAAGTTGCGGAACGATCCGTGGCCCCATGGCATCCAGGACCGCGCCGATATCGGCTGCCTTGAACGGATTCGTGTCCTTCAACTCTTCAACAAGGACGGCGATGTTGCCATTCAATCCGGATGCGATCGCATCCACGAGCGGCTTCTTGTCCTGCGCCTTGGCTTTGTAGAGCCGGACAATTTCGGATCGCAGTGCCGCTTCGACCTTCGAAGTGGCAGATCCTTCAACCGCTTTTTTGATCATTCGATCCCCGCCCGCAATTTCGGGTCTCGACCCGGTTCAACGCAAAGCCGAACGCAGGATCGAAAGGCTGGCTTACCCGAATCTTGCACGGAGACATTAAATCAAAACACAGTAGCATTCAAAGAGTTGCGTATGCTACTTAAAGTATTTGGTTCAGATGAATTCAACCCGTAATTGCGTACAGATCCTCGAACAAAGCCACGGTCTGCAATGGTCCGTGACGATGCTCCACATAGGCTCGCGACCTGCGCGCCTGCTCCGGCAGCGCCTGCGGTTCAAGCGCGATCCGGCGGAGGACATCGACAATGGAGCCGGGGCCGGCTGCGATCAGCGGGGTGTCGTCCAGCTGCCCTCGCGCCCTGTAGCCGTCGTAGAGCGGATCATCGCCAAGGCCGGTGATGACAGGCTTTCCGAGTGCCATGGCTTCCAACGCGGCGAGCGCGTAACCGAACAGCAATTGATCGACCACGATGTCGGCACGCGCGAAAGCCTCGAGCGCTGCCGGGTGATCCTGCCCCTCGACAATCTCGAGATCGATGGCGATCCCTTCATCGCGGAGCTTTCGCACCGCCTCGCGCAGGGCGGCGGTTCCCTTGATCGCAGGATGATTGGCGGCATGTGCAACGCGAAGCACCGGTCCGGGCTCGGTGTAGTTCGGCTTGAGCGCACTATCGAACGGATACCACAGCAGCGGATGGCGGTCGACGCGCGGCAGGCTGACATCATGGACGATGCATCCCACCACAGCGTCCGCGACGCGACATCCATGGGCGATCCGATGCTCGACGCGCAAATCCTCATCGGCCGTCCGCGGATACGTCGCGACAAGCGCTCGTGCCCATTCCGTATCAGGCAGGCTGCGATAGACGAACGCGTCACTGCCATAGGGGAAAAGGATCAGGCGGCCGCCGGACAATTTCCACAAGCGCCATTCCCAACGCGCCAGCGCCGTACGACCCAAAATGCCGCCATTGAAGAAACAGTGCAGGACATCGCTGTCAAACATTGAGCGCAGGAAAAATCCGGCGGCGCGCGACGTATAGGCAAGCGCGTTCAGTCCCGGCCAGAGGCGGACCGGCAATTCCACAACCGCATCGAACACACCGTCAGGCACGGTTCGATATCGTGCGCTGGCAATGGTGCGCGAGACATAGCCGGCGTCCCGCAACGCATCGCTCGCCGTCTTCAATGAACGGAGGGGAGCGCCCGCCCATAGCAGCCGCAATTGCCGGCCCCTGCGCTCAGGCCGCAATCGCCGCCAAACGCGCGCCAGAACAGCGCCCGCGGCCAGTGGCGGCAGAAACAAAAAGGGCATCGCGATCGCTGCCAGATACTCGGCCAGTCTTCGGCGCATGCGCGCCGGGCTGCCGCGTCCGCTCATTCCGGGAACCCGAGCGCCGGGCGGTAGGCGGCAAGCTGCAGGTCGAGAATGCGCTGCGATGAATGGTACTGCCTCGCCCATGCCGCGCTGGACTTGCCTATCCCGGCCTTGTCTTCGGGGTCGTCAAGCACGGCAAGGACCGCCTTTTCCGCCTCTTCGACCGTCGACGCCACGAGCATGGGCGGCCTTTCGCCGAAGAACCGCTTCGCCAGCGCGATGTCCAGATTGGAAATCACACGCCGGCCGATCGTCAGGGCATCGAATGTCACCCGACCGAAAGCCGGAATGACGAACTGGTCGACAACCGCATGGCATTGAAGATAGCGCTCCCAGAGTTCCTCGCCCGTCATGGTGGGAACCCATTCGACGTTGTCGGCCAACTTCAGGTCGCTGAGCAAATCCTTCGTCGCTTCCAGGTCCCTCCCCCACGCGACGAGCATGATGCGCATGTTCCTGCCGGCTTCGCGGGCCCGGCCTGCGGCCCTGAGGAACACGTCATTACCCTTGGCGTAACCGGGGTCGCGATCGAGCCAATGCTGTCTCGCGGAAGAGAAGAACAAGGGCGACTCGTGACCGGCCGGGCGGATGTGCGGGCGGGCGGCGACGAACCGGTGGATCTTCGCATCGTCGAGCGCATGCGGCAGCGGCACGATGCGTGAATCGGGAATGTCGAGCCGCGAGCAGGATTCGTAATTATCGATGTTGGTCATCATGACCTTGTCGCCGAGGCGATAGGCCGTCGCCGTCAGTCTGCCGACGGGATTTTGCTCAAACGGAATGCCGCGCAGCGTGCCGTGTTCATAGTTGAAAAAGTGGCGCCAGCCGAGCGCCATGGGAACGATGCCGTCGGTCGAGTAGCACTGGATGATATCGTAGTTGCGATAGACATCTTCCCAGCCCACCACCAGTCCGTTCGCGAGCGCGACGTCCCTGGCGTAGTCCTCATCGGAGAGACCGCGGTGCCACTGGCGGTGGTGAAGCCCCCAGCTCACATGGGCTGCGACGTTTTCCAGGTAGCGGCTGGCTTCCTGGTAGTAACGCGCCCTCTCGGAA
>JBATNB010000430.1:0-2438 GCA_049290135.1 Rhizobiaceae bacterium | reverse complement strand
AATGGGCGAAGCGCTCGGCGCGCGCCTCGAACTCGCCGGCCAGCGCCTTCTGCGCGGCTTGGCGCACGGCGCGGGCATCCTCGCCGCTGGCCTGCTGGTCCGGCGTGAAGCGGAACCCGTTCAGTTCCCCGACGTGATGGCCCTCGACGAGCACGGCGCCCGTGGGGCTGATTTCGGCTTCCAGCATGGCGTTCTCTCTCAGGCGCTTCTGCAGCACGCTTGTCCGGCGGTCGACGAACCGCCGCGTCAGGCGTTCGTGCAGCGCGTCCGACAAGCGGTCCTCTATCGCGCGCGTGCGCTCCTGCCAATGGGCTGGTTGTCTGAGCCAGCCCGGACGGTTCGATACGTAGGTCCAGGTGCGGATCTGGGCGATGCGGTGCGACAGCGCGTCGATGTCGCCCTCGGTCGTGTCGGCGCGCCGCACCTGGTCGGCCAGATAGTCCTCGTCGACCTGGCCGCGGCGGGCAAGGTCGGCAAAGATCGTGCCGACAATGTCGGCATGCTGCGCCGGGGCGATGCGCCGGTAGTCGGGCAGGGCGCAGACTTCCCACAGCCGCTCCACCCGCGCCGGCGTATCGGCGAGCCTGGCGATTTCGGGATCGCGCACCAGAAGCTCGAGCGTGCGCTGGTCGATCGCCGGCAGCGCGCGGGTCAGGCCCTCCTGCGGCGCCGGCGTCTCCAGGGACGCACGCAGCGCGGAAAGCGAGGAGAAATCGACCTTGGCGGAACGCCATTGCATCACCTTCACCGCATCGAAATCGTGGCTTTCGATTCGCCGCACCAGCTCGTCGTCGAAGGCGTCGGCATGGCCGGTGACGCCGAACGAGCCGTCGCGCATGTGGCGCCCGGCGCGCCCGGCGATCTGGCCGAGCTCGGCGGGCGACAGGTCGCGGTGATGATAGCCGTCGAACTTGCGCGTCTGGGCGAAGGCGACATGATCGACATCGAGGTTGAGGCCCATGCCGATGGCGTCGGTGGCGACGAGGAAGTCGACGTCGCCCGACTGGTAGAGCTCCACCTGGGCGTTGCGGGTGCGCGGCGACAGCGCGCCCAGCACCACGGCGGCGCCGCCGCGCTGGCGGCGGATCAGTTCGGCGATGGCATAGACCTCGTCGGCGGAGAACGCGACGATTGCCGAGCGGCGCGGCAGGCGCGTGACCTTCTTCGAGCCGGCCCAGGTGAGGTGCGACATGCGCGGGCGCGTCACCACGTTCACGCCGCGCAGCAGCCGCTCCAGGATGGGCCGCATTGTCAGCGCGCCCAGCAGCAAGGTCTCGCCCCGCCCGCGCAGGTGCAGGATGCGGTCGGTGAAGATGTGGCCGCGCTCGAAGTCGGAGGCCAGCTGCACCTCGTCGATGGCGACGAATTCGGCGGTGGTGTCGCGCGGCAGCGCTTCGACGGTGCAGACGGAATAGCGCGCGCCGACGGGCTGGATCTTTTCCTCGCCGGTGATGAGCGCGACGTGGCGTTCGCCGACCTTGTCGCAGACGCGCTGATAGACCTCGCGCGCCAGCAGGCGCAGCGGCAGGCCGATCAGCCCGGTCGGATGCGCCACCATGCGTTCGATGGCCAGGTGCGTCTTGCCGGTGTTGGTCGGTCCCAGCACGGCGGTGACATCGCGGCCGGAGAACACAAGAGGCGCGGCGGAAGGATGGGTCATGGCGGCGGACGCATAGCGCACCATGATGGGCAAGACAAAGGCCAACCGACGGCGAGACGCCGCAACCGGAACGAGTCTGGAACAAACCGGAGACGAATCGCGGACTCGCCCCGGTTGCCTGTTTGTTCCGTCCTGACCGCCTGCAACCGGCCGGAACTGGCGGCCGGCGCTCGCCATCGGCCGCGGTCGGTGGCGCCCAATCTTCATGGTTAACAAAAGCTTGACGACATGATTCCGATTTTTTCCAAACCCCGGGCCGGTGTGCGCCGGTGGCGGGAATCGGCACGCTCCGACGTGAATTGCAATCCAGGATCGCAACAGGCTTCAAACGATGTTTCCGGTGGCGCTGTTGCGCAAGCTGTGGCTAAAATTGCCGATGCGGAGGGACGAAGGCCGATGCCAGCGTTGACCGGCGCCAGCGCAGGCGGGCGGCTGATGGCGGCCGGACTGCTCCTTGCCTTCGCCGCCGCGGCGAACGCGGCGGAGGTGCGGATCGACCGGCGCTATTACGCCGTCACCGGGAAGGACCGCGCCGGGGTGGCGGCGGCGGTCCGTTTCAACGGGCCGCGCGGCGGTTCCGCGTTCGGGCTGGCCTTCATCGATTTTTCGCCGGAATGGAAGGTCGAGTTCCGCGGCGCAAGCTGCCGGGTGGTCGCGGCCGATGTCGGGCTCGACATCTCCATCATCCTGCCGCGCTGGGAAGGCCGCGAGACTGCGCCGCCGGCGGTCGCCGCGCATGCGCGCCGGTTCGAGCGGGCGATCGAACGCCACGAGATGC
>JBATNB010000429.1:0-7917 GCA_049290135.1 Rhizobiaceae bacterium | reverse complement strand
CCGCACCACCGCGCTGATGGCGCCCTCGCTGGCCCGCCTCGACGCCCTCGGGCTGGGTGCTGCTCTTCGCCGCGACGGCGCGCCTTTGCGCGTCATGCGCATCGTCGATGCGACCCGCAGGCTTGTGCGCTCGGCCCCCGCGACCTTCCACGCCTCCGAGGTCGGGCTCGACGCCTTTGGCTGGAACTTTCCGAACCTGTCGCTCAATGCCGCCCTCTCCGAGGCGGTTGCCGCTTCGCCGGCGATCGAGCGGATCGTGGCGCCGGTCGAGCACTGGCGGCTTGAGGATGGCGGCGCCCATGCCCGGATCGCCGGCCGGGACATCGAGGCGCGGCTGGTGGTTGCCGCCGACGGTCGCAAGTCCCCGGCGCGCGACGCGGCCGCGATCGCCGTCAGGTGGACCGAATGGCCGCAGGCCGCTTTGGTGCTGACCTTCGCGCATTCCCGCCCGCACGGTCAGGTATCCACCGAATTCCATACGCCTGACGGCCCCTGCGTGCAGGTTCCCCTGCCCGGAGACCGATCGAGCCTCGTCTGGGTGAACAGGCCCGAACGGGCGCGCGAACTGATGGCGCTTTCCGACGCCGAACTCGCCCGGAAGGTGGAAGAGCGCCTCGAATCGATCCTCGGCAAGGTCACGCTCGAGCCCGGCCGGCAGATCTGGCCGCTGGCGAACGCGGTTCCCGAACGGTTTGCCGCGCGCCGCGTGGCGCTTGTCGGCGAAGCCGCGCACATCTTCCCGCCCATCGGCGCCCAGGGGCTGAACCTGTCGATCCGCGATGCCGCCGATCTGGTCTCGGCGACCGCGGGCGCTCCCGATCCCGGCGCCGATCCGGTTCTGGCCCGGTACGACGGTCTGCGCCGCCCCGATGTCCATGCCCGGCTTGCCGCCGTCAGCCTGCTCAATCGCTCGCTGTTGTCGGATTTCCTGCCATCGCAGCTGGCGCGGGCCGCGGGCCTCGGCCTTCTTGGCCGTATCGCGCCGCTGCGTGCCTTCTTCATGCGCGAGGGCATGCATCCCGGCGACGGATTTCGCGCCGTCTTTTCCGGCCTACGGGAAAAGATCGGGCGGTAGCGTTCCGCTGGTGATGAGCCAGAGCAGCGCTGTCACCGACACCACGGACACGACCGTGGTCACCAGCACGCTCGCCGACGACCGCTCCACCCAGACACCATATTGCTGGGCGATCACGAACACGTTCGTCGCCGTCGGCAGCGAGGCAAGCAGCACCGCCGACCACACCCACACCGGATCGAAATTGCCGATCCATGACAGCACGAACCATGCCAGGAACGGGTGCACGATGAGCTTCATGACCGCGATGAACGGCATTTCCGCCGGCATCCGGTTCAGCGGGCGCAGCGCCAGCGTCACGCCCATGGCGAACAGCGCGCACGGCGCCGCGGCCTTCGCCAGCGTTTCCAGCATCCGGTCGATCGCCTGCGGCAGGCTGACATCGGCCGCCGCGATCAGCACGCCGACCGCGGTGGCGATGATGAAGGGATGCAGCGCGATCCGCCTGATGACTTCCAGGGCCAGTTCGCCCACCGGTCTCTTTTCGTCGCGCGCCAGGGCCATCATCGTCGGCGCGATGGCGAAATGCATGATGTTTTCGACCGCGAAAATCAGCGCGGCGGGAACCGCCGCCGCCTCGCCGAACACGATCAGCGACAGGCCGAGGCCCATGTAGCCGATGTTGCCATAGGCCGCCGCCAGCCCCTTGATGGTGCTTTCGGCGACTTCCCCGCCGCTGCGGAACACCGAGACCGCGAACGTGATGGCGAAGATGACATAGGTGGTGAACACCGAACCGAAGATGAAGGAGAATTCCGACAGCTTCTCGAACGGCGTGCGCGCGATCAGCTGGATGAACAGCGCCGGCAGCGCGATGTAGACGATGAACGTGTTCATCCAGCCCAGCGCCTCGACGGGCTGGCGAGTGATCTTGGCCACGGCAAAGCCGAGGAAGATCACGCCGAAAAAGGGAAGGACGAGGCCGATGACATCGAGCATGGCGCGTGCCGCCTAGCGGCTTGCCGGCGGCCGGTCAAGCGCCGGGCATCGTCTGTGACGCATTGAAACTCGCGGCGGATTGGGCGAAGACGGTGCGATTGAGGAGCCGGCAATGCAAAAGGTCAGGAACGCCAGGTACAGGATCGGCGACATCGTCCGGCACCGGATATTTCCGTTTCGCGGCGTGATCTTCGACGTCGATCCGGAATTCGCCAACACCGAGGAATGGTATGCGGCAATTCCCGCCGAGGTGCGTCCCCGCAAGGACCAGCCCTTCTACCACCTGTTCGCGCGCAACGAGGAAAGCGAATACACCGCCTATGTGTCGGAGCAGAACCTGCTGCCCGACGACAGCGGCGAACCGGTCCGCCACGCCGGCGTCGACGAGTTCTTTCGTCTCGGGCCGGATGGGCGCTACCTGCCGAAGGCGCGTCCGATCCACTGAGGCGGGCGCATGAAAGAAAACGGGGCCGCGAGGCCCCGTTTCGATTCGATTGCCGCGGCGTGGCTCAGCCGCCGGTCTTCGCCTTTTCCTGCTCTTCCTTGAGCTTCTTCTCGAAATCGGCGCGGCGCTTCTCGATCTCGTCCTGGAGCGTCTTCTGGCGCTGCTCGAGGTCCGACTGCTTCATGCCCTCGCCGTCGAAGGCGGCTCCGAAGCCGTTCAGCGACACCTTGATCGGGTTCGGCTGGTTCTGGAAGTTGACCGAGGTCAGCGTGATCTCGCCGCCCTTCTTGAACGCGCCGACAAGCTGGTCGTTGAGCGGCGCCTCGGCCACGCAGCGATCGGGAAGGCAGACCACATATTCGAGCTTCTGTGCCTTGCCGCCGTCGACCTGAAGGCCGATGCCGGGGGGCAGCAGGCGCCCGGAGGGAACCGAGATCTGGAACAGCTTGCGGTTCACCTTGCCCTTCACCTCGATCATGCTGACGCCGATCACCATCTGGCCGGTCTCCGCCATGGTGATGTTCTGGACGTTGCAGATGTCGTTGTCTTCCTGCTTCGTGCAGACCTTGAACCAGCCCTGCGGCAGCGACTGCGACAACGCCGGCGCCGTGGCGACGAACGAGAAGCCGGCGAGCGCGGCGAGTGCGACGGCGGAACGGGCGGCAAGTCGGATCGAATCGGTCATCGGTGAGAATTCCTGTTGGGTGTGCGGCTTCGCGCCGTAAGTCTCGGCTTGGTGTCGCCCGAATGAGGCAACAGAATGACTTCGCGCGCCTGTTACATCGCCTTGCCGCGGAAATCCAGCCGCAAGAGGCCTGCAAATGGACGCAACCGCGCACCGGAACCGGCGCCCGCCGCCCTGTGATACACTGAAATCGAATCGAACCGGAGCCTTGCATGCGCGTCTTCGTCTCACTTGCCATGGTTCTGGCATCCTTCATCGCGGGCCAGGCAGCCGTCGCCGAACCCCGTCATGCCCTGGCCATGCACGGCGAACCGGCGCTTGCCGCCGATTTTTCGGCCTTTCCGAACGTGAACCGCGACGCGCCGAAGACCGGCCGCGTCGATTATGCCGTCGTCGGCACCTTCGACAGCGTCAATCCGTTCATCGTGCAGGGATCGGCGGCGCGCGGGCTGATCGACCTCGCCTTCGGCAACAATGTGTTCGAGCCGCTGATGCAACGCGCGCCGGACGAACCGTTCACGCTCTACCCGCTCATCGCCCGCTCGGTGGAAACCGATGCGGAGCGCACCTTTGTCGAGTTCACCCTGGATGAACGGGCGAAATTCTCCGACGGAATGCCGGTGACGCCGGAAGACGTGATCTTCACCTTCGAATTGCTGCGCGATCACGGCCTGCCACGCTACGGCCGGTCGGTGAAAAAGATCGCCGCGATGCAGAAGGTCGGCGAGCGCGGGGTCCGCTTCACCTTCGCCGGGCAAGGCGACCGTGAACTGCCGCTGATCCTCGGCCTGATGCCGGTCCTGCCGCGGCATGCAATCAATCCGGCCGACTTCGGCAAGTCGAGCCTTGTTCCCGTGATCGGATCCGGCCCGTATCGTGTCGCAAACATAAAGCCGGGCGAACTCGTGGAATTGCAGCGCAATCCCGACTACTGGGCCCGCGGGATCCCGTCGAAGGTCGGCTACGACAATTACGAGACGATCCGGATCAATTATTTCCGCGACGAGAATGCCATGTTCGAAGCGTTCAAGAAGGGTCTCGTCGACATTTTCGTCGAAAACGACCCGGGACGCTGGAACAGCGCGTACGATTTCCCCGCGGCGACCGCCGGCGACGTGGTTCGCGACGTGTTCCGCAACGGACTGCCGTCGGGCATGTACGGTTTCGTCTACAACACCCGCCGCGCGCAGTTTGCCGACCGCCGGGTGCGCGCCGCGCTGTCGGACCTGGTCGACTTCGAATGGGTCAACCGCAATCTCTTCGCCGACGCCTATCGCCGCACCCGCTCCTTCTACGACAATTCCGGTCTGTCGTCCTTCGGCCGGCCGGCCGACGAGGCGGAAAAGGCGCTGTTGGCGAAATTCCCCGATGCGGTATCGCCCGCCGTCCTTGACGGCACATGGGCGCCGGCGTCCTCCGACGGGACGGGGCGTGACCGCGTGTTCCTGCGCAAGGGGTTCGATGCGCTCAAGGCCGCCGGCACGGTCCTTGACGGCAAGACCATGAAACTGCCCGACGGCACGCCGCTCGCCTTCGAGATCCTGCTCAAGGGCAAGGATGGCGAACAGATCGCCACCGCATGGAAACGGACGCTGGACGCCATCGGGATCGTGGCGGAACTGCGCTCCGTCGATGCCGCGCAATATGTGCAGCGGCTCCAGACCTACGATTTCGATGTGATCGTGTTCAACTATCCCTCGTCGCTCTCGCCGGGCGCCGAACAGGCGGGACGATGGGGCTCGGCATTCCGTGACCAGCCCGGCACCTTCAACTATGCCGGCGTCGCCGATCCCGCGATCGACGGCATGATCGAGGCCATCCTGGCGGCGCGCGACCGCGAGACGTTTGTCACCACGGTACGCGCCTATGACCGGGTTCTCCTGTCCGGCGCCTATGTCGCGCCGCTCTATCACCAGGGCGAGCAATGGGTCGCCCGCTGGGCGCGTATCGGGCGGCCTGAAGGCACGCCGCTCTACGGTTACCAACTCAACACCTGGTGGCGCGCCGGCCCATGAGGAGCAGGACATGACCCTGAGTCTGGCTGTCGATATCGTCTCCGATGTGATCTGCCCCTGGTGTTTTCTCGGTGCACGCCGCCTGGCGACCGCGATCGCGGCCTGCCCGGAGGTGGCGGTCGACGTTCGCTGGCGCCCGTTCTTCCTCGATCCCTCCCTGCCCCGCGAAGGCATGGATCGCGCGACCTACATGGCGCGGAAATTCACGCCGGAACGCCTGGCGGCCGCGCATGAACGCCTTGTGGAAGCCGGCCGCGAGGAAAACATCGACTACGCCTTCGGACGCATTGCCCGCGTGCCCAATACCATGGACGCCCATCGCGTCATCCGCTGGGCGTCGTCCGCCGGAAACGGCGTCCAGTCCAGGGTCGCCTCGGCGCTGTTTTCATCCTATTTCGAGGGGGCGCGCGATATCGGAGACCGCGGTGTTCTTGCCGGCATCGCCGGTGAATCCGGCATGGATGCCAACCTCGTGGCGGCTTTGCTCGACAGCGACTCCGACATCGACGCCGTGCGCGAGGAAGTCGCGACCTCCACCGGCATGGGGATTACCGGCGTGCCGTGCTTCCTTCTTGCCGGGCGCTACGCCGTTCTCGGCGCGCAACCGGTCGAAACGCTGGTCGAAGCGATCCGTTCGGTCGCCGCGCTGCTGGAATCGGAGCGGGCCTCGGGTCAGACTGCCTGAGCCAGTCGCGCGATCTGCGTCATGATCACCGCCGCCCCGCCCAGCCGTTTGTCCGCCGTCGGCCAGTCGCGCGTCAGCACCACGGACTGGTCCGGCCGGATCTTGGCCAGCACGCCCTGCCCGGCAATCATCGACACCAGGCCGGCCGGATTGGGGAACGTCCTGTCGCGGAACGACAGCACGACGCCCTTCGGGCCGGCATCCAGCTTTTCCACGTGGGCGACACGGCACAACGCCTTGAGATAGACGACCTTGAGCAGGTGCTGCACTTCCTCCGGCATCGGCCCGAAACGGTCGATGAGTTCGGCGCCGAACCGGTCGATTTCCTCCGGCGTCGTCAGGTCGCCGAGGCGGCGGTAGAGCGCGAGCCGCACCTGGAGATCCGGCACGTAGGGCTCCGGGATCATGACCGAGGCGCCGACGGAAATCTGCGGCGACCAGCCGGCATCCTCGGCATCCGGCACGCCCTTCATCTCGGCAACCGCTTCCGCAAGCATCTGCTGATATAACTCGAACCCGACTTCCTTGATGTGACCGGACTGTTCCTCGCCAAGCAGGTTGCCGGCGCCGCGCTGGTCTAGGTCGTGGCTGGCCAGTTGGAAACCGGCGCCGAGCGTGTCGAGCGACTGGAGCACCTTCAGCCGCCGCTCGGCATTCGCCGTCAGTTGCCGGCGCGCCGGCAACGTGAACAGCGCATAGGCCCGCAGCTTCGAGCGCCCCACGCGCCCGCGCAGCTGGTAAAGCTGCGCCAGCCCGAACATGTCGGCCCGGTGCACCACGAGCGTGTTGGCCGTGGGAATGTCGAGCCCGGATTCAACGATCGAGGTCGACAGCAGCACGTCGTACTGGCCGTCGTAGAAGGCGTTCATCACATCGTCGAGTTCGCCGGGCGGCATTTGCCCGTGCGCCGTGCCCACCCTGAGCTCAGGGGTTTGCGCGGCAAGAAATTCGCGGATCTCCCCAAGGTCGGAAATGCGGGGCACGACATAGAAGCTCTGGCCGCCGCGATAGCGTTCGCGCAGCAGCGTCTCCCGGATCACCAGCGGATCGAAGGGCGAAATGAACGTCCGCACCGCCATTCGGTCGACCGGCGGCGTGGCGATCAGCGACAACTCGCGCACGCCCGTCAGCGCCAGTTGCAATGTGCGCGGAATTGGCGTCGCCGACAGCGTCAGCACATGCACGTCCGACTTCAGCTCTTTCAGCCGCTCCTTGTGCTTGACCCCGAAATGCTGCTCCTCGTCGATGATCAGCAGCCCGAGCTTGCGGAACCGGATTCCCGAACCAAGCAACGCGTGGGTGCCGACGACGATGTCGACGGTCCCGTCGGCAAGGCCGGCCTTCGTTTCGGCGAGTTCCTTGGCGCCGACCATGCGCGATGCCTGCCTCACCGTGACCGGCACGCCGGAAAAACGCTGCGAGAAAGTCTTGAAGTGCTGGCGCGAGAGCAGCGTGGTGGGAACGACGACGGCGACCTGGAACCCCTCCAGCGCCGCCAGGAAGGCCGCGCGCAGTGCCACCTCGGTCTTGCCGAAGCCGACATCGCCGCACACCAGCCGGTCCATCGGCCGGCCCAGCGCCAGATCGTTGACGACGGCGTCGATGGCCGCCTGCTGATCGTCGGTCTCCTCGTAGGGAAAGCGCGCCGAAAACTCGCCGTAGAGCCCTTCCGGCGGCAGGATCGACGGCGCAACCCGTGTCTGCCGCTCCGCCGCGATGCGGATGAGCTGGCCGGCCATGTCGAGCAGGCGTTTTTTCAGCTTGGCCTTGCGGGCCTGCCACGCGCCGCCGCCAAGCCGATCCAGCGGAACCTCGGTATTGTCGCCGCCGTAGCGCGACAGCAACTCGATGTTTTCGACCGGAAGGAACAGCTTGTCGTCGCCGGCATAGCGCAGTTCCAGGCAATCGTGCGGGGCGCCGGCCGCGGTGATCGTGCGCAGGCCGACGAAGCGTCCGATGCCGTGATCGGCGTGCACGACGATGTCGCCGGTCGCCAGCGCCGCGAGCTCGGCGATGAAGTCGGACGCCTTGCGCCGCTTGGCCTTGCGGACGAGCCGGTCGCCGAGCACGTCC
>JBATNB010000428.1:0-3467 GCA_049290135.1 Rhizobiaceae bacterium | reverse complement strand
GAGCGCAAGGGCCGGGCGCTGGTGCAAGCCGCCCGCAAGGCAGAGGCGCCGCCCGAAACCGGGCACCGCTTCGCCAGCGTTGCCGGCGCGGCGATGCCGAAAGGGCGGAACTTCCACTAGGGCCTGTCGGGGAAGGTTCGGCTCGTTTGAGCGCCGGACCCAGGCACCGCCGGACCCGCGCGCCAAGGCCGGGACGCGAGGGACCGGATTGAAACACCGCGGCTTGGCCAGTTGTTTCAATTGTTTTCCGGTTCCGGCGCGGGCGTCGCCCGCATTCCGTCAAACCGCGGCAGTCGTCGCCGGAAATGCTCCGGGACCATGGTTGGCGCCGGAGGATTCAGTCATCCACCAGTCGCCGTGCCTCCGAGGCCAGCATGATCGGGATGCCGTCGCGGATCGGGAAGGCGAGCCCGGCTGCCTTCGAGACAAGCTCGCCGCGATCGCCATCATGCACCAGTCCCGCCTGCGTCAGCGGGCAGACGAGAAGCTCCAGCAACTTCGGGTCGACGGCATTTCGGCGGGGCGGCCGCGTGCTCATTGCAGCGTCCCGCCAGTGTCGCCGCCTTCGCGCGCCAGCGCCATCTCGGTGAGCGCGACCAGCGTGGCGGCGCGCGTCCTCAGATCCGGCGCTTCCAGCAGGGCCTGCTTTTCCGCCGGGCCGTAAGGGGCCATCATCGACAGCGCATTGACGAGCACGCCATTGTCGGCGCGCGCCACGCTGTCCCAGTCGGCCTCCATGCCGTGCGCGTCGAGATAGGCGCGAAACGCCGCCAGCAGCGAATCCCGGTCGACCTCGTCGGCGCCGGCGCCATCCTTGAGATCCTCGGCAAACGCGCCGATGCGCGCCTGCCGGTACGGCGTGCGCGCGGTGAGTTCCTCGTGGAGGCGGAAGCGCGCCACGCCCGATAGCGCGATCAGCAGGCGGCCATCGCCCGCCTCCGACAGCGAGACGATGCGACCGAGGCAGCCGACGGTGGCCAGTTCCGGTTCGCCGTCCGCCCGCGTGGCGCCGTCGAGCCGCGGCTGGATCATGCCGATCAGCCGGTTGCCCGCCATGACATCCTCGACCATCTGCAGGTAGCGCGGTTCGAAGATGTTGAGCGGCATGCGCCCGCCCGGCAAGAGCAGCGCGCCTTCGAGCGGAAACAGCACGACCGTCTCGGGCAGGTCGCGGAAACTGCTGTAATGGGCGTTGCCGGCCTGCACGCGCGCCGCCCGTCAGGAGAACAGGACGGAGGAGAGCTTGCGCCGCGCCGCTGCCGTATCGGGATCGGCCTGACCCCAGGCCTCGAAGAACTTCAGCAACTGCGCCCGCGCCGCACCGTCGTTCCAGTCCCGCGCCAGCCTGATGATGGTCAGCAGGCTGTCGGCCGCGGCGGTCCGGTCATTGCGGGCATTCTGCATAAGCGCCAGGTCGAAGCGGGCCTGGTGATCCTGCGGGTTGGCGATCACCTTCGCCTCGGCCTCGGCGAAATCGCCGAGCTCGGCCACCTGGTTCTCCAGTTCGATGCGCGTCAGCAACGCCGTGACCGAAGCATCGGCCTTCCGTTCCTCGGGCAGCCGCTCGATCAACGCCCGCGCGCCATCGGCATCCTTGTCGTCGAGCAGCAGGCCGGCGAGGCCGACGATCGCTTCGAGCTTGTCTGCCTCCTGCTCCAGGATGGCCTCGTAGAGTTCGCGCGCGGCGGCGCGGTTTCCCGACGCCGCCGCGTCCGCCGCCGCCTGCAGCGCCTCGGCGAAGACGTCCGGCGGCGCCTCGCCCTTGGCGACGCGATCGATGAAGGCGCGGATCTGGCTTTCCGGCAGCGCCCCCATGAACCCGTCGACCGGCTGGCCGTTGACGAAGGCGATGACCGCCGGGATCGACTGGATGCCGAGCTGCCCGGCGATGGAGGGATGGTCGTCGATGTTCATCTTGACGAGCTTCACCCGGCCCGCCGATTCGCGCACCACCTTCTCCAGCGCCGGCGCCAACTGCCGGCACGGGCCGCACCAGGGCGCCCAGAAATCGACAAGCACCGGCTGGTTGCGCGATTCCTGGATAACGTCGGTGGCGAAGCCCTGCGTGGTCGTATCCTTCACCGCATGGGCGGGCGTCGACGCGGACGGAGCGGTGGAAATCGTGTAGCCGCCGTTCGAGGCGTACGGATTGCTCATGGCTGGATTGTCCTGGTTTTCCTGCCGCACAATGTGGCCATCAATCGGCGACTTTCAAGACACTGACGCTGTGACCCGTCGCCTCGATGAAGGCAACCAGGTCATCGCGCCGGATCGAGGTGGTCATCGTGTTGGTCAGCGGATGGGCATTGATGATGTCGTGCGCGGCAAGGCCGGCGTCGAGCACGAAGGTCACGCGGCCCTCCGTGTCGTTGACGAGGCCGAAGGGCGTGACCGCCCCAGGGGCGACGCCGAGCAGCGCCATCAGCTGCTCGGCCGAGCCGAAGGACACCCGGCCGGACGCGCCGATCACCTGGTGCACCGTCTTCAGGTCGATGCGCGCCTCCTCCTCGACCGTCATGAGAAAATGCCGGCCCTTCTTGTCCTTCACGAACAGGTTCTTGGTGTGGCCGCCTTCGATCTCGCCGCGCAGAGCCTGCGAATCGGCCACGGTGAGCAGCGGCGGATGGCTGACGGTCTTCGCCGCCGCGCCCCGGCGTTCCAGCAGGCCAAGCAGTTCCGGTGGGGTCAGCGGCATGATCGGGGTCCTCGCGGTTCGCAGCCCGTGCCGTAGCCGCGTTTTTTCCCTGTTGCAATCGCCGGGGCCTTGCGCCATATAGGCGCCGTTTCCGGCCTTGGCCGGTCGAGCGGGTGTAGCTCAGGGGTAGAGCACAACCTTGCCAAGGTTGGGGTCGAGGGTTCGAATCCCTTCGCCCGCTCCAGTTTCTTCGGCAGGACAGGCGGCTTCGTGCCGCCTTTTTCTTTGCCTGCCGCGCGGTTCGCGCCCGCGGGCCTTGAACCGCGGCCGGCGAACGGGCATCCCTCGCGGGAACGGGTGTGCCATGCAGCTCAAGACAGGCGAAATCGAAGGCTGGCTGAGGAAGCCGGATCCGCGCATCGGCGCCGTG
This sequence comes from Rhizobiaceae bacterium, assembly GCA_049290135.1. Lineage (GTDB taxonomy): Bacteria > Pseudomonadota > Alphaproteobacteria > Rhizobiales > Rhizobiaceae > JADJTR01. The sequence continues at coordinate 402 of JBATNB010000428.1, read as the reverse complement.
CTCGTCTACGGGCCGGATCGGGGGCTGGTCAGCGAGCGCGCCCGCGCCTTCGCCGAGCGTTGCGGCGTGCCGCTCGATGATCCGTTTTCCGCCGTACGGTTCGAGGCCGCCGAGATCGAGGCCGATCCCGGCCGGCTCGCCGTCGAGCTGTCGACGATCGCGATGTTTTCCGACCGCCGACTGGTCTGGGTGCGCGCGGCCTCGACGCAGAAGGCCCTGCCGGAAGCGTTCCAGGCGGTGGAGGCGGGCGATGCCACCGCCCTGCTGCTGGTCGAAGCCGGCGACCTGAAGAAGGGGACGGCGCTGCGCGCGGCGGCGGAGAATGGCGCGCGGGCGATCGCCATCCCCTGTTACGCCGATGATGCGCGCGCGCTCGACACCCTGATCGACACCGCCTTTGCC
>JBATNB010000427.1:0-3428 GCA_049290135.1 Rhizobiaceae bacterium | reverse complement strand
GGCCGGGTGAGGCAGGTCGGCCCGCCCTCGCAGGCGATGCAGAGCGCGTCGGCCTGGAATGCCGAGACCGTGCATCCCGCCGCTTCCATCAGGCGACGGGTCTTCGGGAACCCGTCGACGGCGATCACGTCGCGCGGCGCCGTGGCGAGCACGTTGAGCGACAGGCCGAGGCTGTCGTCGAACTCATCGGGCGGGGCGACAAGCAGGCCGATGCCGCGATCGCGCAGCAGCCGATAGAAGGCGTAGGGCAGCAGCGGTGCGTGAACGAGCGCGAGATCCGGCGCCAGCGGCGAGATCACTGACTGCAGATGCAGGCAGGCATCCTCGCCGCTCCAAAGCGGCAGGTCGTAGCCGATGACCTCGATGCCGTGCGGCGCGAGCAGGCTTTCCAACTGGCGCAGGCCTTCGCGGTTGGTGCGCACGCCCATGCCGATCGCGAGCGTCTGCGAATCCACGAACACGCAATCACCGCCCTCGACCATTCCGGGCGGTTCGATCCGGCCGATGACCGGAATGCCGAGCGTTGCGAAGGCTTCCGCGTGGAGCGCCGGTTCCGGCTCCCGCAGCACCTTGCCCATCGACAGGATGACCGCGCCCTTTCCGGTCACGAGCGAGGGATCGTGCACGAAGACCGAATCGGCGAGCCCGTCGGGCCGGTCCGGCAGGAACTCGATGGCGGCGCCGGACGCCGCCACCAGGCGGACAAGCTCGGCATGCTGCGCGGCGGCGCGCGCGGGTTCGAATCCGGGTCCGTAGTGCCATGCGGCCGGGTCGGCATCGCGCATCGGCAGGTCCGGACGGCGCATGAGGACGCGCCGCAAGGGCAGGCTCATCGACTGTGCACCGTATCGCGTCATGATCATCTCCGCGGCAATGGCGTTGTTATACAAACGAATAATTTTTCGGCAAGCCGGCAACAAGGCGTTGACGCCCGCGTTCCGCCCGATCATGCTGACGGCAGAGGGAGGAGTACGCGTCCGATCATGATGCAGTCCTGCGGAATTGGCGCGGGGCCGTCGGGGTGGAACGTGCGATGAACGGTGGATCCGCCACGGAAGCCGTTCGCGTCGACGATCTGCACAAGCGGTTCGGTGCACTGGAGGTGCTCAAGGGCGTGTCGTTGTCGGCGCATCAGGGCGATGTCGTGGCCATGATCGGCGCGTCCGGTTCCGGAAAGTCGACCTTCCTGCGCTGCATCAACATGCTGGAGCACCCCTCGGCCGGCCGGGTGGCGGTCAATGGCGAGGAAATCCGCCTGAAGCCCGACGGCCATGGCGGGCTGATGCCGGCCGACCGCAGGCAGATCGAACGCATCCGCTCGCATCTCGGCATGGTGTTCCAGTCGTTCAACCTGTGGACCCACATGACGCTTCTGGAAAACGTCATGGAAGTGCCGGTTCACGTCCTTGGCCTGCAGAAGGCGGAGGCAAGGGCCGAGGCCATGGCGCTGCTCGATCGGGTGGGCCTGGCCGACAAGGCGGGCGTGTACCCGGCCTTCCTGTCCGGCGGGCAGCAGCAGCGCGGCGCCATCGCGCGGGCGCTAGCGGTCCGGCCGAAGGTCATGCTGTTCGACGAGCCGACTTCGGCGCTGGACCCGGAACTGGTCGGCGAAGTGCTCAAGGTCATCACCGACCTGGCGCGCGAAGGTCGCACGATGCTCGTCGTCACCCACGAAATGAAGTTCGCCCGCGAAGTAGCGAACCGCGTCATCTTCCTGCATCAGGGCCTGATCGAGGAGGAGGGGCCGCCGGAACAGGTGTTCGGGGCGGCGAAATCGGAACGTCTGAGGAAGTTCATCCAGACCGTCTCGTGACGGCTGAACGCAAAAGGGAGTGAGGATGATGAAGACCATGTTGAAGATGGCGGCCGCGGGCCTTCTGGCGTCGATGTCGGTCGCGGCGGCCGAACCGGTGAAGGTCGGCATTGCCGCCGAACCCTATCCGCCGTTTGCCTCGCCGGACGCATCGGGGAACTGGGTCGGCTGGGAAGTCGAGATCATCGGCGCGGTGTGCGAGGCGGCCAAGCTGGAATGCGCCGTGACGCCCGTCGCCTGGGACGGGATCATTCCGGCGCTGACGACGAAGAAGATCGACGCGATCATGGCATCGATGTCGATCACCGAGGAGCGGATGAAGACCATCGACTTCTCCGACAAATACTACAACACGCCGACCGGCATCGCCGGCACCAAGGGCGTGGCCATGGATGCTTCCCCCGACAGCCTGAAGGGCAAGATCCTGGGCGTGCAGGTGTCCACGGTGCATGCCGACTACGCCAAGAAATATTTCGGCCCCGTCGCCGCCGAGATCAAGGAATACCAGACCCAGGACGAAGCCAACCAGGATCTCGCCGCCGGCCGCATCGACGCCACCCAGGCCGATGCGATCGCGCTCGATGCATTCCTCCAGTCCGACCAGGGCAAGGCGTGCTGCGAGTTCAAGGGCAATGTCGCCGATGACGTCGCGATCCTGGGCGCCGGCGTTGGCGTCGGGCTGCGCAAGGAAGACGGCGCGCTGAAGGACCAGTTCAACGCCGGCATCAAGGCGATCCGCGAGAACGGCAAGTTCGACGAGATCTCCAAGAAGTACTTCAACTTCGACATCTACGGCGGATGACGGGCGTGTGGCGGGCGGCCGGTTTCGGCCGCCCTGCCATTGCCTGAGGCGCGATATCGGTGTTCTCCGCCACGCTGGTGCTTGCCGCGGCAAGCCTGTTCGAGCTTCTCGCCCCGACCCCGCCGGGCTGGGGTGGCAATCTGTTGCGCGGACTGGCGCATACGCTCGAGATCGCCGCCGGCGCCTACGCGCTCGGCCTTGGCATCGGCATCGCCGGGGCCGCCGGCAAGCTTTACGGCGGCGCGGTGCTGCGAGACCTGCTCGACGCCTACACGACGATCGTGCGCGCGGTTCCCGAGCTTGTGCTGATCCTGCTGCTCTATTATGCCGGGACGGACCTGCTCAACCGCGGCCTCGAGGCGGCCGGTTTCGGACGGGTCGACATTTCCGGGCTTGCCGCGGGAATCGCGGTGCTCGGCGTCGTGCAGGGCGCCTATGCGATCGAGGTGATGCGCGGCGCGATCCTGGCCATTCCGCAGGGCCAGATCGAGGCGGCGCGGGCCTATGGCATGTCCGGCACGCTTATCCTGCGGCGCGTCACGGTGCCTGCCATGCTGCCGTTCGCCATTCCGGGCCTTGCCAATCTGTGGCTCATCGTCACCAAGGATACGGCGCTGCTCGCCGTGGTCGGCTTCAACGAATTGGCGCAGGAGACCCGGCAGGCCGCCGGCGCGACCAAGGCCTATTTCACCTTCTTCATGGCCGCCGGGCTGCTCTACCTGGCGCTGTCGCTGGTTTCCAACGCGGTGATCCGGCGCATCGAGCGCTGGTCGCGGCGCGGCACGCCCGACCCGGGCGGGGGCGGCGCATGAG
>JBATNB010000426.1:0-6513 GCA_049290135.1 Rhizobiaceae bacterium | reverse complement strand
GCGCTACGGCGGTGCGGATGATGGCGTAGAGCGCCGGGATCGCCAGAAGCAGCGGGAACAGCACCGCCGCCGCGGTTTCGGCCAGTTCCGGCGGCAATCCGAGCGCCCGGCCGATGAGGATCAGCGCGGCGACGGGCGCATCGACGAGACGCGACCAGTGCATCTCGAATCCGCCGGCCGGCCCCATGCGGTGCTGGACGAGATCGTACCAGCCCTGCCCGCCGAGAAGGTCGCGCACCTCGACCAGGCGGAGCATGGAATCATTGTCGTCGCCGAACAGGTCGCCGTCGCGCAGCCATTGGGACGATTGCATCGCCATCGCGACGAGCGCGCCCGCGGCGGCGGTCAAGGCGTGGCGACGGCGCGTCCCGGCGCCGGTCCCGGCATCACCTGTCATGTGCAATTCGTTCTCCCGCGTCCGCGGCTAAACCTGAACTTAACCCGATCAAGAAACAGTAAAGGCGAAAAGGGCTGGCGGGCCGTGGCCGCCGCAAGGGTGTTACATGCGTGACGAAGCGTTCCGGGGCCTGTCGATCGCGGTCCTTCTGCCTTGCTACAACGAGGAACTGACGATCGCCGACGTCGTGGCGCGGTTCCGCGCGGCGCTGCCGACGGCGACCGTCTATGTCTATGACAACAATTCCAGGGACTTCACCGCGCTGAAAGCCCGCGCCGCCGGCGCCATCGTCGTGCGCGAACCCAGGCAGGGCAAGGGCAACGTGGTGCGCCGCATGTTCTCCGACATCGACGCGGACGTCTACATCATGGCCGACGGCGACGGCACCTATGCGCCGGAAGATGCGCCGCTGCTCCTGACCACGCTGCTCGGCGAGCGCTGCGACATGGTGGTCGGCACGCGGCGCGGCGTCACCGACGATGCCGGGCGCAAGGGCCACGCCTTCGGCAACCAGATGTTCAACCAGCTCTATCACCGCATGTTCGGCCGCGACTTCACCGACATCTTTTCCGGCTACCGCGTGTTCACGCGCCGGTTCGTGAAGAGCTTCCCGGCCGTCTCCGGCGGCTTCGAGATCGAGACGGAAATGTCGGTGCATGCCTCGCAGCTGCGGCTGCCGGTCACGGAAATCCCGCTCGACTACGGACGCCGGCCGGAAGGCTCGACCTCGAAGCTGTCGACGTTCCGCGACGGGGCGAAAATCCTGTTCATGTTTGCCACGCTGATGAAGGAGACGCGGCCCTTCGCGTTTTTCGGCCTGTTGTCGGCACTGGCGTTCGTGCTGAGCGCGGCATTCGTCGCGCCGGTACTGATGGACTATTTCGCCACCGGCCTGGTGCCGCGCCTGCCGACATTCGTGTTCGCCTCGGTGCTGGCGCTCGTCGGGCTGCTGTTCGCGATTGCCGGAACGGTGCTCGATTCGGTGGCGCGCGGGCGGGCCGAGATGAAGCGCATGCTCTATCTGGCGCTGCAGCCGGCGCGGGGCGAACGGGCCTCCGGCCTTGCCACCGTGACCGGACGACGCGCCGCGGACCGCCGGGAGAGCCGGCGCGCGGCATGAAGCGTTTCACCCGATTTGCCATGGTCGGCGCCATCGGCTTCCTGGTCGATGCGCTGGTGCTGGCCCTGCTCCTGGCCGCAACGCCGCTCGGGCCGTTCCTGTCGCGCATCGTTTCGATCGGCCTGGCGATGGCGACGACCTGGCTGCTCAACCGCGCCCTGACCTTCGGCCCGAGCGGGCGCGGCACGGTCGAGGAAGGAGCCCGCTACGGGCTGGTGGCGCTCTCGGTCGCCGGCTTCAACTGGCTGCTCTATTCGGCGCTGGTTGTCGCGCTGCCGGCGATCGGCCCGCTGACGGCCCTGGCTCTGGCCTCGGCGGCGGCGATGCTCCTGTCCTATTCGGGCTATGCGCGACTGGTGTTCTCCAGGCCTCAGTGAGCCACGCGCGCGGCGGTCCAGGTTCCGGCCTGCGACAGAATCAGCGCCGGATCGACGAAACGGCTTTCCAGGATCGAGCGGAAGCAGGCGGCCTGGTCCTCGCGCGGCACCGGGGCCGGCTTGCCGGTCAGGGTCGACAGCGCGACGCGCAGCGAATCGATCGATCCGGAGCCTTCGTCGAATTGCGCCTTGGCGCGCCAGACGATCTCGCGCGGCAGCAGGTCCTCGACCGCCTTGCGGAAGATCCATTTCTCGGTGGTCGAGCCGTCGTCGTTGACCTTCATCTTCAGCGACGCGGGCAGGGTCTGGGCGAATGCGATGAGGTCGCGGTCGAGGAACGGCGTGCGGCCTTCGAGGCCTAGCGCCATGGTGATGCGGTCGACGCGCTGCAGGTTGATATTGTGCATCGAGCCGAGCGAGCGGGTCAGTTCGTCGGCCAGGGCGCGCGGCTTGCCGGCATAGGCATGGTGATAGGTGTAGCCGGCGAACAATTCGTCGGCGCCCTCGCCGGTGAGCACGGTCTTGACGTGTTCGCGTGCCAGCACCGAGACGATGTGGGTGGGCAGCGCCGAGGGCACGAGGTCAACGTCGGCACTCTCCATGTGGCCGATCACTTCCGGCATGGCGGCGACCAAATCGTCCGGCGTGAACAGGCGTTCGTAATGGTCGGAGCCGACATGGGCGGCGACCCGGCGCGCCGCGGCGAGATCGGGGCTGCCCTCGGTGCCGACGGCGAAGGTCTTCAGCCGCCGGCCCTTGCGGGCGAGCTCGGCGGCGGCGACCGCGGCCACGGCGGAGGAATCCAGTCCGCCGGACAGGAACGAGCCGATCTCGACATCGGCCACCATCCACTTGCGCACCGCCGCCTCGAACACGATCCGCAGTTCGCGAATGGCGTCGCCGGCGTCGAACCCCGGCTCCGGCTCGGCCTGCCCGGCCGGCATGCGGAACCACTGCCGGTCGCCGGCCCGGCTGTCCCACAGCGTTCCGGGGCGCACCGCGGCGATCTCGTCGACCGCCTCGCCGTCGAAGGCCTTCACCTCGGAGGCAAAGGCGATGCCGCCGGCCATGCGGGCCCGATAGAGCGGCTTGATGCCGAGCGGATCGCGGCCGGCGATTGTGCGCCCCGGCAACACCAGGACAAAGGCGAACATGCCGTCGAGGCGGGCGATCCAGCGGGGAGCGTCGTCGCTCATGAGGTGCAGGATCGTCTCGCTGTCGGAATGGGTGAGGAAGCGTTCCGGCCCGGCAATGCGGCGCAGGTCGGCATGATTGTAGATCTCGCCATTGACCACCAGCGCGCGATCGCCGGACACGATCGGCTGGGTCCCGTCCTCGGGCGAGATGATGGCGAGGCGGGCATGGCCGAGAATCGCGCCGGCCACGCGGGTGATGCGCTTTTCATCGGGCCCGCGGTGGGCGATGCGATCGAGCATCCGGCGCGCCAGCTTTTCGTCGTCGATGCCGTGCAGGCAGACAAATCCGCACATGGCGGTTCCTCCCGGTTCCGCCGCATGATGGCGCCGGCGCAGAGTCTCGCGGCGACATTTCCGCCCCGCACCGCCGCGAATGCGTCATGGCCCTTGCCCTGCCGCCCCGCCTCGTCCATAAGCCCGGCGCTTTGCCCCGCGAGGCCCTCCACCAGCCACGGACCCGACCGATGTCGTTCAAGCCCCTTGTGTTTTCCGGCGTGCAGCCGACCGGCAATCTCCACCTCGGCAACTATCTCGGCGCCATCAAGCGCTTCGTCGCGCTGCAGGCCGACCATGACTGCATCTACTGCGTCGTCGACCTGCACGCCATCACGGTCTGGCAGGACCCGGCGGAGCTGATGAAATCGACGCGCGAGGTCGCCGCCGCCTTCATCGCCTCCGGCATCGACCCGGTGAAGCACATCGTGTTCAACCAGAGCCGGGTGCGCCAGCATTCCGAGCTGGCCTGGGTGTTCAATTGCGTGGCGCGCATGGGCTGGCTCAACCGCATGACCCAGTTCAAGGAGAAAGCCGGCAAGGATCGCGAGAACGCCTCCGTCGGCCTGTTCTCCTACCCGACCCTCATGGCCGCCGACATCCTGGTCTACCGGGCCACCCACGTTCCGGTCGGCGAGGACCAGAAGCAGCATCTGGAGCTGACGCGCGACATCGCGCAGAAGTTCAACAATGATTTCTCCGACCGCATCGCCAACCTCGGCGCCGGCGTCGAGATGAGGATGGGCGAGGAGACGGTGCACGGCTATTTCCCGCTGGTCGAACCGCTGATCGGCGGACCGGCGGCGCGGGTGATGAGCCTGCGCGATGGCGCCTCGAAGATGTCGAAGTCGGATCCGTCGGACCTGTCGCGCATCAACCTGACCGACGACGCCGATACGATTTCGAAAAAGATCCGCAAGGCCAAGACCGATCCGGCGCCGCTGCCCGAAACGATCGACGGGCTTCCCGGCCGGCCGGAGGCCGACAATCTCGTCGGCATCTACGCCGCGCTGGCCGACATGTCGAAGGAAGCGGTGCTGGCGCAATTCGGCGGCCGGCAATTCTCGGCATTCAAGCCGGCGCTGGCCGATCTTGCCGTCGACAGGCTCGCGCCGATTGCCGGGGAGATGCGACGCATCGCCGCCGATCCGGCCACGATCGACGCGGTCCTCGCCGCCGGCGCGGAGCGGGCGTCGGCGATCGCGGAGATGACGATGAAGGGCGTGCGCGAAATCGTCGGCCTGCTCGGCTGAAACGCCAAGCTTGCAAGCCGGGCTGCTCGGCACTACCTCTTTGACGACAAGAAGGACGGGACGACCATGTTCATCCAGACCGAAGCGACCCCGAATCCGGCGACGGTGAAGTTCCTGCCCGGCCGGGCGGTGCTGCCGGAAGGGACGGCGGATTTCCGCGATGCCGCCGAGGCCGCCGAGGCCTCGGACCTGGCCGGCGCCCTGTTCGAGGTGCCGGGCGTCGCCGGCGTGTTCTTCGGATCCGATTTCATCACCATCACCCGGTCCGGCGCGGAATGGGAGCACATGAAGCCCGCCATCCTCGGCGCCATCATGGAGCATTTCCTGTCAGGCCGTCCGGTGATGAAGGACATGAGCCGGGTCGACGATGGCGACGCGGAGAGCGAATTCTTTGCGCCCGAGGACGCCGGGATCGTGTCGACGATCAAGGAACTGCTCGATTCGCGCGTCCGCCCGGCCGTTGCCCAGGATGGCGGCGACATCACCTTCCGCGGCTTCGACAAGGGCGTCGTCTACCTAAACATGAAGGGCTCGTGCGCCGGTTGCCCGTCCTCGACAGCCACGCTGAAGCACGGCATCCAGAACCTGCTTCGCCACTTCGTCCCGGAAGTGCAGCGCGTCGAACAGAGCGTCTGACGCGCCGTCCCCCGGCCGGTCGCGCCGGAACCGCTATTTCACCACGACCTTCGCCCCGACTTCGGCGCGACTGTAGAGATCGATGATGTCCTGGTTGATCAGCCGGATGCAGCCGGACGAGACCGCCTTGCCGATCGACCACCATTCCGGCGTGCCGTGCAGGCGGTAGCCGGAGTCCCCGCCCTTGTTGAACAGGTAGAGCGCGCGGGCGCCGAGCGGGTTGTCGAGCCCGGGCGGCATGCCGCCGGCCCACTTGGCCAGTTCCGGCTTGCGCCTGATCATTTCCGGCGGCGGCGTCCACATCGGCCATTCGCGCTTCAGCGCGATGCGGGCCCGGCCCTTCCAGGTGAAGCCCTCGCGGCCGACGCCGATGCCGTAGCGCATCGCCTTGCCGTCCGTCATGACGAAATAGAGATGGCGCGCGCCGGTGTCGACGATGATGGTGCCGGGCTTTTCCTTGGTGTCGTACTTCACCATCTGCCGGTGGAAGCGCTTGTCGATCTTGTAGATCGGGATCGACGGCAACGCATAGCCGGCGTCGCGCCGCGCACCGTAATTGTCGGAAAAGATCCGGCCGGAACCGTCGCCCGTGCATGCGGCGAGCATGGCCGTCAACGCCATCGCCGCCGCGACGGCCATCATCCGCGTGTGTTTCATCGTCACCCTCTGCCGGCTTCGCTGCCTGCGAAGCACTCCTTGCGCCCGTTTCGTCCTTGGTAACCGCCGCATGGCCGGTTTGCCAACCCTCGCGCCGCCGCCGGCGCGCATTCGGAGCGCCCCGCATGGCAAATGCGCCACAGGCGGGCTTGACGCCGGCGGGTCCGGCCATGCGACAAAGGCCGCATGCCGCTGATCTCTCCGCATGCCCGCCAGCCGCTCGCCGATGGCCGCCAGTCGGCCCGCGCCCTGCTGGTGCGCCATGGACTGCTGCGCCACCTGGCGCAGAACGGCATCGCCGCGCTTGCCGAACTGACGCTGGCGTCCGGCCGGCGCGCCGATCTCGCCGCGCTTACCCGCAAGGGCGAAATCTGGATCATCGAGATCAAGTCGTCGGTGGAGGATTTCCGCGGCGATCGCAAATGGCCGGAATATCGCGAGTATTGCGACCGTTTCTTCTTTGCCTCGCATCCGGACGTGCCGCGCGAGATTTTTCCCGACGAGGCCGGCTTCTTCCTTTCGGACGGCTATGGCGCGGACCTGCTACGCGAGGCGCCCGAGCACCGGCTGGCGCCGCACCAGCGGCGGGCGGTGACGCTCGCCT
>JBATNB010000425.1:0-2138 GCA_049290135.1 Rhizobiaceae bacterium | reverse complement strand
CCTGCGCGCCGAGACCGCGGCGCTGCTTGCCGATCTTTCCGAGTTGCGCACCCTGGCCGACGCCGAGCGGACCGAGCGCGACAAGCTCGCCTCGCTGGCCCTGTCGCAGGCGGAGGAATCGCGCCGCCTCGCCATGCTGCTTGATGCGCGTAAGACGCTGATGCTGCGTTCCGAGGCGGCGATCGAGGAGGAGCGGCACCAGCAGGACCTGCTGGCGGCGCGCGCCACCACCCTCAAGGACCTGCTCGACAACATCGACGCGCTGGTGGAGGCGCGAGCCCGCGCCCGCGACGCGGCGAACCTGCCGGCGCCCGGCACGCTTCTGTCGGCCACGCCGTTTTCGGCCATGACCGGGCGTCTGGCGCTGCCCGTCGCCGGCCGGCTTGCGCGCCGCTTCGGCGAGATGGACGGCGCCGGCGCCCACTCCCTCGGCGACACGGTTCAAACACAATCCGGGGCGATAGTGACCGCGCCTTCCGACGGCACGGTGCTGTTTTCCGGCCCGTTCCGCTCCTACGGCCAGCTCTTGATCGTCGACGCGGGCGGCGGGTATCATGTTGTGCTCGCGGGAATGGCGAATCTGAGCGTGTCGCCCGGGCAGTCGGTGCTGGCGGGAGAGCCGGTGGGACGCATGGGCGAAACCCGTCTGGCCAGTGCCGCGGCCCTTTCGGGAGACAAGCAGATGCCGGTGCTCTATGTGGAGTTCCGGAAGGATGGAAAACCCGTCGATCCTGCCCCATGGTGGGTTGCGCGACATTCAGGAAGGTTGGGCAATGATTCGTAAGGCTTCGCTGCTGTTTGCCGGCGCCGTGATCGGCGCGTCGGTCGTGAGCCTGCTGAATGGCGCCTCGGGCTATTCCGCCATGGCGGCGTCGCCGGACGTCTATCGCCAGCTCGCCATCTTCGGCGACGTGTTCGAGCGCGTGCGCTCCAACTATGTCACCGAGCCGGACGAGAAGAACCTGGTCGAGAACGCCATCAACGGCATGCTGGCCTCGCTCGATCCGCATTCCTCCTACCTCAACGCCGAAGCGGCGCAGGACATGCGCGTGCAGACGCGCGGCGAGTTCGGCGGCCTCGGCATCGAGGTCACCATGGAAAACGACCTGGTCAAGGTCATCACCCCGATCGACGACACGCCCGCGGCGCGCGCCGGCGTGCGCGCCGGCGACTTCATCGCCCAGATCGACGGCGAGGAGGTGCGCGGCCTGACGCTGGAGCAGGCGGTGGAGAAGATGCGCGGCGTCGTCAACACGCCCATCGACCTCACCATCATCCGCGAGAATTCCGCCGAGCCGCTGAAGATCACCATCATCCGCGACGTCATCAAGGTGAAGGCGGTCAAGTACCGCGTCGAGAACGACGTCGGCTATCTCAAGATCACCTCCTTCACCGAGAAGACCACCGACGATCTGCGCGCCGCCATCGATTCCATCCGCGCCGACGTGCCCGACGACAAGTTGAAGGGCTTCATTCTCGACCTGCGTCTCAATCCCGGCGGCCTGCTCGACCAGGCGGTCAGCGTCTCCGACGCCTTCCTCGACAAGGGCGAGATCGTCTCCACCCGCGGCCGCGATCCGAAGGACGTCACCCGCTTTGCCGCCGAGCCCGGCGACTGGACCAACGGCAAGCCGATGCTGGTCCTTGTCAATGGCGGCTCGGCCTCGGCCTCCGAGATCGTCGCCGGCGCGCTGCAGGACCATGGCCGCGCCTCGGTGCTGGGCACCCGCTCGTTCGGCAAGGGCTCGGTGCAGACCATCGTGCCGCTCGGCGAGAACGGCGCGCTGCGGCTGACGACGGCGCTCTATTACACGCCGTCCGGCAAGTCGATCCAGGGCAAGGGCATCACGCCCGACATCAAGATCGAGCAGCCGCTGCCGGAGGATCTGCAGAACCGCGACGTGTCGCGCGGCGAATCGGAACTGCGCGGCCACATCAAGGGCAATGCCGAGGACGAGGAAGGCTCCGGCTCCGCCGCCTATGTGCCGCCGGAACCCAAGGATGACGTGCAGCTCAACGATGCGCTGGCGCTGATGCGCGGCGAGCGCACCGACCCGGCCTTCCCGCCCAATCCGCAGAAGACGGTGTTGCAGCAGTAAGCCGCGCGCGGCCGCCGCGCCGCGCCGGCAGTGGCGTTC
>JBATNB010000424.1:0-2908 GCA_049290135.1 Rhizobiaceae bacterium | reverse complement strand
GCTTCCAGCGCCGTCGCCGCGGCCACGCCCTGGGCATTGCCACACAACGGGAACAGCGAGGCAACCAGGCCGGCGGCCTCGTCCGGCGTGCGCCGAGAGAACACCGGCATCAGCGGCAGCCGGCGCGGCAATTCCCAGTCAATGCCGGTGACGCGTCCGTCCGAGGCGGTAATGACGATTGACAACGGCCCGAACAGGCTCATTCGCCGCGGCCTGCGAAATGCGCGCGGATGCGATCGAGGCGCATGGCGCTTTCGGCCAGATCCTCCGGCGCGGCCTTCAGCACATCCGGCGGGCCGCCGATCTCGATGGCGTTGAGCACGACCGTTCCGCCGGAATTAAACTGGCGCACCCACCACACGCCCGCCACCGCCGCGGTCGCGACGTGACAGCTGCCGTAACCGCGCGAAACCGCGGTCAGCGGGCCGCGCCCGAGCACCTCATCGAGCAGCGCCAGATCCTCGCCGGTGTGGGGAAGCACCGTGAGGTTGATGACATGGTTTTCCGCGCCGGCCGGCGTTCCGGCCTTTCCAGCGATCTCGGCCAGAAGCGCGGGAGCGTTGTAGACCCCTTCGGGCCATTCTGCCGGCAGTGTCGGCGCGGCCGAGGCGCCGGCGAACGCGCGCTCAAGGATCGCCACCGGGAAGGCCCCGACCGCGACGCGGCCGGCATCGAGACGGCCATCGGCGCTGGCGGCGCGGACGCGCCAGACGCCGGGCAACACGGTTTCCTCCGCCTGCAGGTCCGATCCGCAGACCAGGGAAACCTCCCCTTCCCCGAGAACGCGGTCGAGAAAGGCAAGATCGTCCGGTGCAAGATCGCCAAGGCTGAAGGACGGGCCGGCCTGTCCGGCGCCAGGCCGGGCAAAGCCATCGGCGAGCCGATCGAGCACGGCGAGCGCGGCGTCATGCCCGATCGCGTCTTCCGCGTCGGGCAGGTCCGGAGTCGCGACCGGCCGGAACAGGAGATCAATCGCGCTCGACATCGCCCTGCGTCTCCATGAAGGCGGCGGGCAGTTCCGGCTCGCGCCCGGCCAGGTCGGCAAACAGATGGTCGAGATCGGTCTCGCCTTTCAGCGCCAGCCGGACTGCTTCGAGCGCGTCATCGATGCGCCGCGCCTCGGCGGGATCGAGGACCTGGCGTGCCACTCCGGTCATGACCAGCACATGGGTTCCGGCCGGCAACTCGCCGAGGAGACGCATGTCGATCGATTCGGTCCCCTGCCGGGACCGCGCCAGCGCGCGCGCTGCGCCCGGTTCCAGGATTTCAAAAGGTATGCCGATGCACATGGCGCGATCCTGTTTTGGCCGACGGGCCTGCCGCCCTTTCCGGCCGCCGAACCTAGGATACGCCGAAAACGGCGCCTTGCGCTCGCTCAAATCGATCGCGCGCCATTGCGCGGGCCTACCCCGGACGGCATTCTGTCCGCCCTGGATCGGGAGCCGCCATGCAACGCGTCACCATCACCCTGGACGATGACCTCGCCGCCGACATCGACGCCTTCATGGCGGCGCGCGGCTATGCGACCCGGTCCGAAGCGATCCGCGATCTTTCGCGCGGCGGGCTGGCGCAGGTGCTGGAAGAAAGCCACGACGGCCAGGACTGCCTGGCGGTGCTGTCCTTCGCCCGGGATCGCGGACCGGCGCGTTCCGGCCAACGCCTCGTGGCATTGTGCGACGAAGCCGCCGGCATGATCGTTTCCACGCTGTCCACGCCGGCGGTCGGCGGCCGGGACCTCGTCGTCATCGTCCTGAAGGGGCCGACGCGGGCGGTGCGGCGGTTTTCCGGCGCCATCGTCGCGGAACCGGCGGCGCTTCACGGGCGGCTGGTGGTCCTTCCGGCGGAGTGACGCTGCTCAGTGATCGTGATCGTGCGAGCCGTGCGCCGGCAGCACATGGTCATGGAGATGGCGTTCGCCATCGCCATGCAAGACCTCGTGCGCGTGATCGCCCGCGTGCTCGTGCGCGTGCGCATGCACGTGCTCGTGCGTGTGCCGGTGCGTGTGCGGATGTGAATGAACGAGATCGCCGTGCCGGTGAATATGTTCGTGCGTGTGCGCGTGCGCGTGGCTGTGCGCATGCTCGTGCGGATGCTCGTGCGGGCCGTCATGCGAATGGCCGTGCTTCGGATCGGGCATCGTCTTTCCTCCGTCAATCGTCGCTGACCGGGTGGACATGGGCGTGGGCGTGGACATGCGGGTGGCGGTGTACCAGCGCCGGCCGCAGCCGGCCGCCGTCGAGCAGCATGACACGGCCGGCGAGGCGGGCAAGGAACTCCGTGTCGTGCGACACCAGAATCATGGCGCCGCGCCACTGCGACAGGATCGCAACGAGGCGTTCGGCATGCGCCCTGTCGACACCGTTCGACGGCTCGTCAAGCAGAAGCAGGTCCGGCTCGGCGACGAAAAGGCCGGCCAGGCAGGCAAGGCGCTTTTCGCCGCCCGACAGCCGGTCCACCGGGCGCCCGGCGAGATGCCCGATGGCCAGATCCGCCAGGGCCTGCGAGGCACGTGCGAAGGCCTCCTCGCGCGCCAGCCCGCGGTTGAGCGGCGCGAACGCCACGTCCTCGATGACGGTCGGATTGAACAATTGATCGTCGGAATCCTGGAACAGGAAGCCGGTGCGGAGGCGCATGGCGCGGAAATCGCCTTCCGCGCGACAGTCGCGCCCGAACGCGGTGATGGCGCCGCCTGCCGGCTCAAGCCCGATGAGGGCGCGAAGCAGCGTCGATTTCCCGGCGCCGTTTCCGCCAGCGATCGCCAGCCTTTCCCCCGCCGCCAGCGCCAGCGACGCGCCGGAAATCACCGTGCGACCGTCTCGCGCCACGGTCAGGCCGTTCACGGCAAGAACCGGGTCGCTCATGACACGGCCACCAGCGCGAGGGCGGCCAGAAACGCAGCGGCAAGCAC
>JBATNB010000423.1:0-2411 GCA_049290135.1 Rhizobiaceae bacterium | reverse complement strand
CGCTCGACCAGCGCCAGCGCCGCGGCATTCGAGCCCGAGGCGACAAAATGCTCGCGGGTCATGCCGGGCGCGCTCGGCAGGGCGAGCGGCAATTGCGTGTCGGCGCCCATGGCCTCAGGCGCCCGTCTTGGCGTTCGTGCCGTGCCCCTTGTAGAGCGGGGAGTCGAGATAGCGCTCGATGGCGAAGCGCACCAGCACGCCGACGGCGGCGGCGGAGGGAACGGCGACCAGGAGGCCGACGAACCCGAACAGCGCGCCGAAGGCGAACAGGGCGAACATCAGCCACACCGGATGCAGGCCGACGCTCTTGCCCACCAGCCGCGGCTGCAGGATGTTGCCTTCCATGAACTGCCCGGAAAAGAAGATGACGGCGGCCACAACCACCGGCCACCAGTCCGGCCAGAACTGCACGGCGGCGACGGCCAGCGACAGGCCGAGCCCGATGATCGAGCCGACATAGGGAATGAACGAGATCAGCCCGGCGAACAGGCCGATCAACAGGCCGAAATTCAGTCCGAGCAGGGTCAGGCCGGTGGCGTAGAACACGCCGAGCACCAGGCACAGCGTGCCCTGCCCGCGCACGAACCCGGCGGTGACGGCGTTGATGTCGATCGCCAGGCGCCGCACCGTCGGCACATAGTCGCGCGGCACCCAGCTGTCGACCTTGGCGATCATGCGGTCCCAGTCGAGCAGCATGTAGAAGGCAACCACCGGAGTGACGACGAACAGGCTGACGATGTCGACCAGCGCCTTGCCCGAACTCCACAGCGACTGCAGCAGCGAGGTCAGGAACTGCGCGCCCTGGGTCAATAGCCCGTTCAGCGACGAGCGCAGCGACTCGGCCGAGATGCCGAGCCGTTCCAGCCAGGTCGTGTCGAAGGAGGTGATGAAGTGCTGCAGCCGCGACACATAGCCGGGAATGGCACTGGCGAACGCGGCGAACTGGTTGGCAAGGATCGGCAGCAGGATGATCAGCGACAGGGCGAACGCCAGCACGAAGCCGGCCAGGATGACCGAGGTTGCCGCCGCGCGCGACAGCCCCGTCGCCTCCAGCCGGTCGGCGACCGGATCGAGGAAATAGGCCAGCGCCATGCCGGCCACGAACGGCAGCAGGATCGACCGGAAGATGAGCAGGAACAGCACGAACAGCGCCGCGAACCCGAGCCAGAACAGGATCTGGCGCCGGAAAACGGCGGCGTAGGCGGCCTCGGCGCGTTCGTCCGCCGTGCCGGCCTCCAGCGTTTCAGGTTTTTTCGTTGTCCGCGCCATCGCTGCTCATGTGCCTCATCCACTCGATGAGATAGGCGCCTGCCGACAGGATGGTCAAGAAGCCGCTGAACAGGATCAGCGCCGTCAGGGCGCCGCCGAAGTCGGCCGCGAACGCCAATTGCGCCAGAACCGCGCCGGCCACGGCGATCTGGAAGGCGGTATTGGCCTTCGATACCAGCAGCGGCTTGATCTCCACCGGATTGCCCATCACCGTCGACAGCATGACCGCGCCGACGATCAACCCGTCCCGCGAGACCGCCGCGATCACGTACCACAAAGGCAGCACGCCGCCGAGGCCGAGCACGACGAACACGCTGACCAGCAGCAGCTTGTCGGCGACCGGGTCGAGATAGGCGCCGAGTTCGCTTTTCTGGTCGAAGGTGCGCGCGATGAAGCCGTCGATCCCGTCCGAGGCGCCGGCCACCAGGAAACAGGTGAGCGCCCAGCCATAATCGCCCGACAGCAGCGACAGGATGACGGCCGGCACCAGGAAGAAACGCAGCAATGTGATCAGGTTCGGTATGGTCAAGTCCGGTCCTCGCGCCGCACCACTTAACCGGGTGAGGCGAAACGCGGCAAGAGGTTGGCTTGCGGGGCCGGCGACCGCGTGGCAATGACCGGCTCGATTCCCTCGGAGGGCGCGATGAGCGACACGGGCAAGGGCCTGACCTATCAGGACGCGGGCGTCGACATCGATGCCGGCAACGCGATGGTGGAGCAGATCAAGCCGCTGGTGCGCGCCACGGCCCGGCCCGGCGCCGATGTCGAGATCGGCGGATTCGGCGGCCTGTTCGACCTGAAAGCCGCCGGGTTTTCCGACCCGATCCTGGTGGCCGCCAATGACGGTGTCGGCACCAAGCTGAAAATCGCCATCGACACCGGCCTGCACGACACGATCGGCATCGACCTCGTCGCCATGTGCGTCAACGATCTGGTGGTGCAAGGCGCCGAGCCGCTGTTCTTCCTCGACTATTATGCCACCGGCCAGCTCGACCCGGCGCAGGGCGCGGCAATCGTCGCCGGCATCGCGCAAGGCTGCCGCATGGCCGGCTGCGCGCTCATCGGCGGCGAAACCGCCGAAATGCCGGGCCTCTATCGCCCGGGCGACTATGACCTTGCCGGGTTTGCCGTGGGGGCCGCCG
>JBATNB010000422.1:0-2166 GCA_049290135.1 Rhizobiaceae bacterium | reverse complement strand
CCACGGAAGCGCCCACGAGCGATCCGCCCGCGGCCCTTTCCGGAGACCGGGGTCGGGGCGCGCGCGACGACGCGCCGCCGAGCAGCGAACCGCCATTTCCCGCCTTGACCCTGTCGTTTGACATCGATTCCCACAGCCGAGGCCGACAGCGGAAACGCCATCGGTTAATCGACGCTAAACAAGCATGGGTAACAAAAGGTTAAGCCACGGCCGGAAGGCGCCCGAACGCGGCCTTAATCCTTTTGCGCTAGGCAGGACGGCGAAA
The DNA here is from genome assembly GCA_049290135.1 of Rhizobiaceae bacterium. GTDB lineage: Bacteria > Pseudomonadota > Alphaproteobacteria > Rhizobiales > Rhizobiaceae > JADJTR01. The sequence goes on along the minus strand of JBATNB010000422.1, from coordinate 1,901 downwards.
CACCGCTTCAAGCCGCGCGGAACCGGATGACACGACCGGCTGAGTTCATCGCCCGATACCGGGAGCACATGACGGCCTATCTCTCGGCGATCAGCGGATCGCTGGGGCGGCTAGTGTTTTCGCTGGCCTATTTCCTGGTGCTTGCCAACACGTTGCCACTTGCCGATTTCGGCGTGTTCGCCACGGCTTCGGCGGCCGGCGTGATGATTTCCCGGTTGCTTGCGTTCGGGTTCGTCTCGCCGCTCTACCGCGTCGCCACGGTCAAGCCGCAACTGGTCGGCACCTATACGGCCGGGTTCCTGGCGCTGGCGCTCGTCTCGGTGCCGCTGATCGGCGTCGCCACGCTCGCCGCGCACGCAATGTTCTTCGCGCGCGACATGGCGCTACCGGTGTTTGTGCTGGTGATCGCCGCGGAAACCCTGCTGTGGCGGCCGGCGGAGGTCGTCGTGATCGTCAACAACGGCATGAACCGTTTCGGTCGCGGCGCGGCGCTGACGATCCTGGGAACGGCGATGCGGGCGGCGGCCGCCCTCGCCCTCGCCGCGATGCCGGCGCCCGGCCTCGACAGCTGGGCATGGCTCTACCTCGGCGCCAACGCACTGTCGCTGATTGTCGGCGTGATGCTGTGGTACCCGCGCCAGAGGCTCAGGTTCCGCGCCGCGCTGTACCTGCGCCGCTGGCGCGATTCGCTGTTCGTGGCGCTGTCGGAGATGGTGTTCTACGTGCAAATGGAACTCGACAAGCTGCTCGTGCTTTCGCTGGGCGGGGCGACGCTTGCCGGCATCTATGCCATCGTGATGCGTCTGATCGACCTGACCGCCATTCCGATCCGGACCTTCTCCATGATGCTGGTGCAGCGCATCATGCGCACGCCCGAGCTGATCGCGTCGATGAGGCGCCGCATCCAGATAGAGGCGGGAATCATGGCGGTCTCGACCGCCGGGCTGCTGGCGCTCGCCGCCATCCTGTTTCTGTTCCCGAACGCGCTGGGCCGCAGCGTGGCGCCGGCGGCGGGCATTGTCGGCCTTGCCCTCCTGGTGCCGGGGTTCCGCAACCTGGTCGAATACCAGGCGGAACTGCTCTATGCGCGTGGCCAGACCGGCCTTCGCGCGCTGATCCTTGCCGGCCTCGCCGTGCTCAAGGGCGCGCTCCTGAGCCTGCTCCTGGCACAGCCATGGCCGGCCGAGACCCTGGTCGCTTGGCTGAACCTGCTGTTCGCCGGGCTCTACATCGCCTCGACGCTGGGCGTGCATCCGGCGCTCCGGCGCAACAGCCGGGCGCTTTAGGCCGTGAACGCAGTATCAGGGTCGAAATGGCGGCCTAGAGCCCGAGCATCGTCCGCACGGCGCCGATGTCGGACCCGGTGAAGGACTGGAGGCCGATGGCCACCTGCCGTTCGCCGAGCCCGGCCAGGAAGGCGGCGAGTTCCTGCCCACCCAGCGCCGGACCGGTCCAATGGACGCGGCAGAGTTCGAGCGCATCGGCGAAGTGCCCGGCGCCGGCGCGGACCTCGTCGACATAGCGACCGTAGAGCATGCATTCGGAGAATTGCCGCGAGGCGGCGATGGCGCGCACCCAATGGCGGCCGGACACGGTTTCGAGCCGGTCGCGCATGGCGGCGACCGTGGCGCCATCCCAGGCAATCAGCGTGCCGATATAGTCGTGGGCCGAGGATGCCGGCAAGCCGAGCACCCGCCCGGCGTGCCGCGACCAGATCCGGTGTTCGCCGTCCGGCATCGCATCCAGCGCACCGTCGCGGCGCAACAGGCGCAACTTCCCGTCGCGGCGCATGTCGCCGCAATCAAAGTCACGCAGGAACACGACGTCGGAATCGACATAGACGAAGGTGCGCTCGGGCGCGTGGCCGGGCAGGGCGATGCGGCGCAGTTGCTGCGCATGCC
>JBATNB010000421.1:0-3414 GCA_049290135.1 Rhizobiaceae bacterium | reverse complement strand
GCCCTGGGACGAGGCGGCCGACCGGGCGCTGATGGCGCTGCCGGACGATGTGGCCGCCGACTGGCAGGCGCGCGGCATCATCGGCATCGAGCAATGGGATGTCGGCCAGGGCTGGCAGACCTACCGGTTCCCGCGCTGGGAGCTGCATTCCACCTACCATTGGCGCGCGACGTTTCCGGCGGGCAAGGACGTCAAGGTGGCGCATCGCTACAAACCGGCGGTCGGGGCGACGGCGGGCCTCAATTTCTATTGGGACGGCACTCCGTCCGACTATTGGAGCAGCTACGAGCAGAAATACTGCGTGGACCGGGATTTCGCCAAGGCGCTCGACCGTGCCGCCAAGCCGGGTGCCGGCCTCTATGAAAGCCGGATCGACTACATCCTGACCTCCGGAGGCAACTGGGCCAACGGCACCATCGGCCGGTTCCACCTGACGGTGGACAAGGTGAAGCCGGAAAACCTCGTGTCGTTCTGCGGCGAGGGCGTGAAGAAGACCGGAGCGACGCGGTTCGAGATGACGGCGGAGAACTACTATCCGGAGCGCGACGTCCATATCCTGCTGGTGCGGCGCTTCAGCTACGAGGGCGAACCGGTGCGCAACCTCAAGGCACAACCGCCGATCACGGTGCGGAAGGACGGCGGATGAGGATCACGCTCATCGCCGCGGTGGCCGAAAACGGCATCATCGGCCGCGACGGCGGGCTGCCGTGGCGGCTTTCCTCCGATCTCAGGCGCTTCAAGGCGGACACGATCGGCAAGCCGGTCATCATGGGGCGGCGGACGTTCCAGTCGATCGGGCGGGCGCTGCCGGACCGGCTGAACATCGTGGTGACGCGCGACCGGGCGTTCCGCGCCGACGGAGTGGAAACCGCCTATTCGCTGCCGGACGCGCTGACGCTGGCGCATGTTCGCGGGCGATGCATGACCGGGGCCGATGAAATCTGCGTGATCGGCGGCGGCGATCTCTACGCGCAGGCCATGCCCCTGGCCGACCGGCTTCGCGTGACGCACGTCCTGGCGGAAGTGGATGGCGACACACGCTTTCCCGCCATCGACCCGGCGCGCTGGCGTGCCGTGTCATCGACCGAAAACGCACCGGGCGAAAAGGACAGCCACGCCACGCGTTATGTGGTCTATGACCGCCTCCATGTCGATTCAACGACCGCCGCGCGTTGAAAGCCCGTGCACCGATCCCTATAAATGGAAACAAGCCGGCCTCGCCGGCGTCATGCGACAAGGATTTTCATGCCCTGGAATGAAAAAGGCGGCGGCCCGTGGGGCAGCGGAGGCGGCAACAATGGCGGGCCATGGGGCCAGGGACCGCGCGGTCCGGGACCGAAGGGAACGCCTCCTGATCTCGAGGACCTGCTGCGCATGGGGCAGGACCGGCTGAAGAAGGCGCTTCCGGGCGGACCCGGCGGCGGCGTGTTCGGGCCGGCCGTGCTCGGCGGCATCGGCCTGGCGCTCGGCGCGTTCTGGCTGTTCCAGTCGATCTACACGGTGCAGGCCGACCAGCTCGGCCAGGAACTCCTGCTCGGCAATCCCAAGGAAACGGTGTCGGAACCCGGCCTGCATTTCCACTGGTGGCCGATCGAGACGGTGGAGATCGTGTCGACCCGCCAGAACCGCGAGGTCATCGGGCGGTCATCGGGGACGGCGCGTGCCGAAAGCCTGATGCTGTCGAGCGACCAGAACATCGTCGATGTCGATTTCACCGTGATCTGGCGCATTTCGGATCCGAAGAAGTTCCTCTTCAACGTGGAAAGCCAGCAGGAAATGGTGCGCCGCGTGGCGGAATCGGCCATGCGCGAATTCGTCGGCCGGTCGACCGCCGAGGATGTGCGCACCGAGCGGCGCCAGGAACTCGAGGACACGGTGCTCAAGGCGGTGCAGGGGACGCTCGACGTCTATGGCGCCGGCGTGACGGTGATCGGCGTGCAGCTTGAACGCGCCGATCCGCCGGAGGAAGTGGCCGACGCGTTCGAGGAAGTGCAGCGCGCGCAGCAGGACCAGGACAAGGTGCAGCGCGAGGCGGAAGGCTATGCCAACAAGCGCCTCGGCGAGGCGCGCGGCGAGGCCTCGCGGATGCGCGAGGAAGCCCAGGGCTACAAGCAGCGCGTGATCGCCGAAGCCCAGGGCGAGGCGGCGCGCTTCGTCTCGGTGTTCGACGAATATGCCAAGGCGCCCGACGTGACGCGCAAGCGCCTCTATCTGGAGGCGATGGAAAAGGTGCTCGGCGGATCGGCCAAGATCATCACCGAGGAAGGCACCGGACCCGGCGTCATCCCCTACCTGCCGCTTGACCGGCTGCAATCGCCGTCGGCCAAGGCGACGAATCCCGCGCCGCAGCCTTGAGGATCAAATCATGAGCAATCGTTTGCCGATCATCGTCGGCGTCCTCGCCGCCGCGGCCCTGCTGATCTATTCCGGGCTGTTCGTGGTCACGCCGCGCGAACAGGCCATCGTGCTTCGCTTCGGGCAGATCACGCGAGTGATCACCGAGCCGGGGCTCTATTTCAAGCTGCCGACGACCGTGGTCGATTCCGTCCAGTTCGTCGACAAGCGGGTGATGCGGATCGACATCGACGACATCCGGGTGCAGGTGCGCGACGGTCGGCGCTACACGGTCGATGCGTTCGTCGCCCTGCGCATCGTCGATGCGCGCAAGTTCCGCGAAAGCGTGTCGGGCAGCCCGACGCTGCTGTCGGACAATCTGAAGACCCGGCTCGACGCGGCGTTGCGCAACGTCTACGGCCAGCGCTCGTTCGAGGCGGCGCTGTCTGACCAGCGGCTGCAGATGATGCTCGACGTGCGCGACCAGTTGCGCCCGCAGGCCGACGCGCTCGGCGTCGAGATCACCGATGTGCGCATCCTGCGCACCGATCTCCTGCCGGAAGTGTCGGCGCAGACCTTCGAGCGCATGCGGGCCGAACGCCTGGCGGAAGCCGCGCAGTTGCGCGCGCTCGGCAACCAGCAGGCCATCCGCATCCGCGCCGAGGCCGACCGCGAAGCCGTGGTGGCGATCGCCGAGGCGCAGCGCGACGCCGAGATCCTGCGCGGCGAGGGCGACGCGGAACGCAACCGCGTGTTCGCCGACGCCTACACGCGCGATCCGTCGTTCTTCGAGTTCTACCGCTCCATGCAGGCCTACCAGACGGGCATCCTGGGGCAGGGGACGACGATGCTGCTCAGGCCCGATTCCGAGTTCTTCAAGTATTTCAAGGACTCCGAGGGTACCAAGGCGCCGGCGCCGGCCAATTGAGCGACCTGATCGTCGCCCTCGGGCTGGCGCTCGTGCTGGAAGGGCTGCTGTGGGGCGGCTTTCCGGGCGCGGGACGCGACATGGCGCGACGCATGGCGGAGCTGCCCGACGGGGTGCTTCGCGGCGCGGGCCTTGCCGCGATGGCCTTCGGT
>JBATNB010000420.1:0-3521 GCA_049290135.1 Rhizobiaceae bacterium | reverse complement strand
CCGCCGGAATGGGCGTCGCGGTGGAAGTCGTCGGACTTGGCGGTCCGGAAATCGCCGTGACGCGGACGCTGGTGCCCGAACTTATCACCTTCCCGGCGCAGGCGGTGCGCGAGACGGCGCGCCTGCGCCATGGCGCGGGGCTGTTGCAGCCGCTGGTCTCGGCCTGCCACGATCTTGGCGCCGAGGTGCTGTTCGGCGGCATCGATGGCGTGGCGGAACTGGAGCTGGCGCTGTCCTGCGGCGCCGATCTTGTGCGCGGCGGGCTGTTCGATGCCTGGTGTCGCGCCGGCGCCGACTTCGAGGCCGGGCCGGTGCATCCGGGCGTTCCGCAACGCCTTGCCCGCGCCGCGTCATGAAAAAGGCGGGGCAAGCCCCGCCTCGATCCGTCCGCTCCTGCCCCGGTTCAGCCGGTGACCTGAAGCTGGTCGGCGGCGTACTTGCCCGACCGGCGGTCCTGCACCAGTTCGTAGGTGACCTTCTGGTTCTCGTCGAGACCCGGGAGCCCGGAGCGCTGCACGGCGGAAATGTGGACAAACACATCGGGTCCGCCGGCGTCCGGCATGATGAAGCCATAGCCCTTGGTCGTGTTGAACCACTTGACGGTGCCGGTTGCCATTTGCGCGCTCCTTTCGCGTGACAGACGTTCGCGGCGCCGGCGAGCCGGCGCGGGGCTCGAGAATTTCGCAAGAACGTCCGGAGCGATGGGTCGCGAAGGAAGCGTCAGGCCGAAAGTCCGAAACAGCTGTTTTCTAGTCCGAAATCGGTCGAAATACAAGATATTGCCCTGAATCCGCCGCGAAAATGGTGCTATACTAACTTTGCGGACGACATCAGGCAGTCCGCTTGAGCCATCCGCGATGGAGGCCAAAATGCGTACCACTCTTCTTGCGCTGTTGACTGGCATTGCCCTTGTCGTTCCGGCAAGCGCCATCGAACGTCACGTTTCGACGGGCATGACCTGCTCGGCCGTCCAATCGACAATCCGTGCCGAAGGCGCTGCGCTGATGCAGCATGAATCGGCCCTGATGCCGGGAATGACCGTGTCCGGCCGCTATGTGGCCAACGAGCACTTCTGCGGGTCCGGCGAACGCGTGATCGACATGACCATTCCGGCCAGTGACAATCCGGAATGCCTCGTGAAGGGCTGCACGCCGTTCGGAGGCCACGGTTCGAATTATTACACCATCAAGGACAGTGTGTGACCGACGAGGGCCGTTGACCTGACGCTGGTCGGCAGTTCGCTTGCCCGACCAGCGTTCCCGCGCCAGCTCGGAGGTGACCTTCCGGTTCTCGTCGAGGCCCTGGAGCCCGGTGGGCTGCGCGGCGCAGATGCGGACGAGGCCACCGGGTCCGCCGGCGCCCGGCATGATGAAGCCGCAAGCCCGTGGTCGTGTTGAACCACTTGACGGCGCAGTTCGCGGCGCCGGCGAGCGGGTTCGGGAGTTCCGCGACAATTTCCGGAGCGATGGGTCGCGCGAGGGAAGCGTCTGGCCGAATGTCCGATGCAGTTGTTTCCAGGTCCGGAGCCCCGGTCGAAATAAAAGCCTTCGCCCTGAATCCGCCGTGAAAATGGTGCTATAATAATTCTGCGGACGAAATCAGGCTGTCCGCTTGAGCCGCCCGCGATGGAGGCCAAAATGCGTACCACTCTTCTTGCGCTGTTGACTGGCATTGCCCTTGTCGTTCCGGCAAGCGCCATCGAACGTCACGTTTCCACGGGCATGACCTGCTCGGCCGTCCAATCGACAATCCGTGCCGAAGGCGCTGCGCTGATGCAGCATGAATCGGCCCTGGTTCCGGGAATGACCGTGTCCGGCCGCTACGTGGCCAACGAGCACTTCTGCGGGTCCGGCGAACGCGTGATCGACATGACCATTCCGGCCAGTGACAATCCGGAATGCCTCGTGAAGGGCTGCACGCCGTTCGGAGGCCACGGGGAATACCATTATTATCAGACCCAGGACCCGGCTTGACCGGTGAGGGTCTCCCCGGCAAGACATCCGCCGTATGGCCGCCGCAATGACGCGCAGGATAGGGCGCACGGCGACGTCTGGCGTCGCCAGGGGAGAAACGCCATGCGCCTTGTCATTCTGACCGCCGGGCTTGCCATGTTCGTGGCCGGCCCGGCGTTCGCCATCAATCGCTACAATTCCGAGACCATGAGTTGCGCGAAGGTGCAGTCGACCATCCGCGCCGAGGGCGCGGCGATCATGCGCTACCGCTCCAAGACCAATCCGTCGCTGGTGCTCTACGACCGGTATGTCGCCAATGCGAACCACTGTACGTGGCGGGAAACGACGGAATACCGCTACATTCCGTCCAGGGACGACCCGACCTGCCGGGTGCTGGCCTGCAAGGCATACGAGCCGAAGTTCGAATTCCGGCTGAAGCGCCAGCTGGACGAATGATCCGCAAATAGAAAACGCCGCCGGCTTCGGTGAAGCCGGCGGCGATGAATTGACGGGGCGTTCAGCCCGCGCGCGACAGATTGTCGGCCGAGGACTTGCCCGAGCGACGATCCTGCACGACTTCGTAGTTGATCTTCTGACCGTCGGTCAGCGAGCCGAGGCCGGCGCGCTCAACGGCGGAGATGTGGACGAAAACGTCCGGGCCGCCCTGGTCGGGCTGGATGAAGCCGTAGCCCTTGGTGGAGTTGAACCATTTCACGGTTCCGGTAGCCATGTGCGTATTCCTTTAGCGCTTTTGACGTGTCGACCCGCAATGCGGGCCTGGTGGATCGACGTTTTGGAGAAGACGACAGATGCGCGGAAAACGCAGGGACTGCGGTCGGACGGCCGAAAGATCGATACTGCCTTATGAGCGAGGATGACGAGAAAATCAAGATGGCGCCGAAAACGCGATGGCGCCATCCGTCCGGCCGCCGTCAGGCGGCGAAATAGCCCTGCAGCGGCCGCACTTCGAGGTTCCCCGCCTTCAGCGCGCCGATCGCCTCGGCCGCGGCCGAGGCGCCGGCGATGGTGGTGTAATAGGGCACTTTCTGCATCAACGCGGCGCGGCGCAGCGACTTCGAATCCGACAGCGCCTTCTGCCCGTCGGTGGTGTTGAAGACGATGTGGACCTGGCGGTTGCGGATGGCGTCCTCGATGTGCGGATGGCCTTCCAGCACCTTGTTGATCTTTTCGGCCTGCACGCCCTGCTCGGCCAGGTAGCGCTGCGTGCCGCCGGTGGCGATGACGCGGAAGCCGAGCCCGGCCAGCATGCGCACCGCCGGCAGCACCCGGGCCTTGTCCTCGTCGCGCACCGAGACGAACAGCGCGCCGGAGCGCGGCAGGTCGACGCCGGCGCCGAGCTGGCTCTTGGCGAAGGCGAGCGGGAAGTCGCGGTCGAGCCCCATGACCTCGCCGGTAGAGCGCATTTCCGGCCCGAGCAGCGTGTCGACGCCCGGGAAGCGGGCAAACGGGAACACCGCTTCCTTGACCGCGATGTGATTGAGCGCGGCGGCGCTGGCGCGTCCGCCATAGGCATCGGCGGCGGCGGCCAGCGATTCGCCGGCCATGATG
>JBATNB010000419.1:0-2873 GCA_049290135.1 Rhizobiaceae bacterium | reverse complement strand
AAGTCCTGGAAGTATCGTTGGGTCACCGACTGACTTCTTCCACCCACCGAAGTCCCTGACACGCCCCGCAGCAATAGAAAGACTACCCCCAACGGCAAAAGCCTGAGCAGCCAAAAATCGGTCAACGATGCCGTCAGAGAATTGATCAAGGAGGCCAACGCCCTCACCGCCAAGGCCACCGGCATCGAAAATGCCGTCTACGACCTGAAAGCGGTCAATCCCGAAAAGACTTCCGACACGGACACGCGCACCCCGGAGGAACTGCTGGACATCATCGCAGCGAAAGGGAGGGAGATCGAAGCCGCGCTGGCGTTGTTGCGGGATCCCGTGACCGCTTGATGGACAGAAGACCAGGACTTTCGCTTTCCGTCGTTCCCGTGTCGGCGGGAATCCGCCGCTTGACTAGCGCTTGACTAATTCGGGCTTGTAGTGCTGTGCCGTCGTTCCCGCGCCAGCGGGAATCCAGTAAGCCGTTAAAAAGCTGGATACCCGTTTTCATGGGTATGACGATCAAAATTTCCAGCTGAGGTCCTGAAAAAATAAAAAAAGCAGTGACGCGGGCTTTTAGATGAGTTTGGATGCTGCTGGATATTGAAGTGGTGGAGGCGGGGGGAATCGAACCCCCGTCCGCAAATCCTCCGCCCTTGGCCCTACATGCTTAGCCTGGTCTTTGCTTTAACCCTTCACCACCCGACCGGCAGGGCGACGAACGGCGGTTCCGGTACGTTTTAGCGCCTCACCCCCGGACAGGATCGGTCGCGAGCTTGTATTAGTCGACCCCTGATACGCCCCGAAAGGCTCCAAACCTTACAAGCAAGTTTTGGTCAGGGGCTGGCGGCCTCAAGCCGCCAGAGCGTAGCTGTCGTCGTTGGCAACTATGATTTGCAGCCGGATTAACGAGATGAGCTGCATTCTCGGCATGCGCCTCAGGTTTTGCAATCCACGTCGAAACCGGATCGCCCCCATTAAGCACAGCTATGATAGCGCAGCAACAGCAAAGTTCCCAGCGGACTACCGCTCCCGCATCACGCGCTGCTTGTCACGTTCCCAATCGCGATCCTTATCAGCCGCCCGCTTGTCGTGCTCCTTCTTGCCGCGCGCCAGGCCGATGTCCAGCTTGGCGCGGTTGCGCTTCCAGTACATCGCCAGCGGGATCAGGGTGTAGCCCTTGCGCTCCACGGAGCCAATCAGTCGGCCAATCTCTTCCTTGTGCAGCAACAGCTTGCGGGTGCGGGTCGGATCGGCCTGGACGTGGGTGGAGGCCGAGATCAGCGGTGAAATGTGACAGCCAAATAGAAACGCCTCCCCGCCGCGCAGCAGTACATAACTTTCCTTGAGATGGGCGCGGCTGGCGCGCAGACTCTTGACCTCCCAGCCTTGGAGGGCCAGGCCAGCCTCGTAGTGCTCCTCAATAAAGTACTCGTGATACGCCTTTTTATTACTGGCGATCCGGGGTTGTCCTGAAGTCGTTTTTTTGTTCATAACCGTTGCTGAAGTAGTCGAAGCACCAGGCCCGGCGCGCATTGCTTGAGGATCAGCGCAGATTCAACCAAACTTGTCTGATAAAAGTCCAATAAATGTAGTCCAATGGCCAATCCTTCCGCCGCACTGGAGGCACGTTGTGGCGACCGTCAAGAAAAGCGCCCTGGTTTGGTACTCGGCGCCCGAAATGTATACGCTGGTCAACGACATTGAAGCCTATCCGCAGTTTCTGCCGTGGTGCCGTTCCGCGCACATCGTGCCTTACGGCCCAAACGAGTTACGGGCGACCATCGAAATGGCGAAGGGGGGAATCCATAAATCCTTTACCACCCACAACCGGATGCAGGCCCCGGCCATGATTGACATTCGGTTGCTGGAAGGCCCGTTCCGGCAGCTAGAGGGCCACTGGCGCTTTGAAGCCTTACGCGCCAACGCCTGCAAGGTCTTGCTGGATATGGAATTTGAATTTTCTAATGCTTTGTTGCGCATGACCATTGAGCCAGTGTTCAAGCAGATCGCCAACACGCTGGTGGATGCGTTTTGCCAGCGCGCGGTGCAAGTCTATGGGCCACGCTAAACCCGCTAGCATTCTAGTCGAAGTCGCCTACGCCCGATCCGATGAGCAACTGATCGTGCCAGTGCAAGCCCCTGCAGGCGCGACCGTGGAACAGGTGATCGTGCTGTCGCGCATTCGCGACCGCTTCCCGGAAATCGACCCGGCGACCGCCAAGGTGGGCATCTTTGGCAAACTGAGTAAACTCACCGCCAGCGTGCGCCCCGGCGACCGCGTGGAAATTTACCGGCCCTTGCTCGCAGATCCCAAGGCAGTGCGCAAGCAACGCGCCGCCGAAGGGAAGCAGATGCGCAAGGGGGGTGGCGACCTGGGGCCGGCTGAGGATTAAGGCCGCGCGCTATCCACGCGGTCCAAGGTGTCGCCGGTGAAAAACAGCGCAATGTGACGCTGTTCAGGCACTGTGCCGCGCTGGCGGTAGCTGTAATAGTAATCCCAGCGATTTTGATGGAACGGATCAGCGACCAGCGGCGTTCCCAACAGTTGCTGCACCTGTTGGCGCGTCATGCCGGGACGCAACTGGTCGATGAGCGCCTGGTCAATATAATTACCTTGGCGAAGCGGAACGGAGTAAAAGCTGGGCAGCAGGGATTCACAACCGGCAGTCGCAACAAGCAGCAGAGCGCCGACGGCGCAAAGGGAGCGGTGCAGCATGGAAGGCTCAATCCGGGTTGCCTGAACAGGGAATTATGATAGCGTACCTGGCAGCCTATGGGGTAAACGCAAGCCGGGTAAACGTCATCCCTGGAGAGTTCCGCATGGGATCAAAAGAATTGAAGCAGGCAGGTTTGAAGGTCACGCTGCCGCGTATGAAGATTCT
>JBATNB010000418.1:0-2303 GCA_049290135.1 Rhizobiaceae bacterium | reverse complement strand
CCCATGGGCCTCGCGGCGCGCGCGTTGCCGCGCCGCCTCGCCCGCCGAATCACCGAAGGGGCGGTCCGGCGGGCAGCAGGCGCCCGGACGCTTGCGGGTATGACGGCGAGCCTCTAACGTTTACGCGCACGTCAATTGGAGCGACCCCATGATTCCGACCCCCGGCCTGAAGGCCCGGACGCGCCTTCCCGTCATCGCGGCGCCCCTGTTCATCATTTCGCATCCGCCGCTGGTGATCGCGCAGAGCAAGGCCGGAATCATCGGATCGTTCCCCGCCCTCAACGCCCGGCCCGAGGCGATGCTCGACGACTGGCTTTCCGAGATCACCGGGACGCTGGCCGCGCATGACCGCGCCCATCCCGATGCGCCGTCGGCGCCGTTCGCGGTGAACCAGATCGTGCACAGGACCAACACGCGGCTGGAGCATGATCTCGCCATGTGCGTGAAGCACAAGGTGCCAGTGGTGATCTGCTCGCTCGGCGCGATACCGGAAGTCTATGACGCCGTGCACTCCTATGGCGGCATCGTGCTGCACGATGTCATCCACGACCGCCATGCGCGCAAGGCCGTGGAGAAGGGCGCCGACGGGCTGGTCGCGGTCGCCACCGGCGCCGGCGGCCATGCCGGAACGCTGTCGCCGTTCGCGCTCGTGCAGGAAATCCGCACCTGGTTCGCCGGTCCACTGGCGCTGTCGGGCGCCATCGCCAATGGCGGCGCGATCCTGGCCGCCGAGGCCATGGGGGCGGATTTCGCCTATATCGGCTCGCCCTTCATCGCCACGCACGAAGCGCGCGCGGTGGACGCCTACAAGCAGATGATCGTGGAGTCGCACGCCGCCGACATCGTCTACACCAACCTGTTCACCGGCGTGCACGGCAATTATCTGCGCGGCTCGATCGAGCGCGCCGGCCTTGATCCCGAGCATCTGCCGGAATCCGATCCCTCGAAGATGAATTTCGGCGGCGACAACACCAAGGCCTGGAAGGACATCTGGGGCTGCGGCCAGGGCATCGGCGCGGTCACGTCGGTGACCGGCGCGGGCGAACTCGTCGCCCGCCTCGGTTCCGAATACCGCGCGGCGCGGGACCGGATCTGCCGGCCGGCCTGACCGCTCACCAGCCGCAGTCGTTGTCGATCCAGCGCGCATGCGCCCAGCCTTCGAGCGGCTGGTCGTAGGCGGCGATCTTGTACCAATTGCCGGAGCGCTTGAAGATCTCGACGCGGTCGCCGTTGAAGAGCTCGCCGAGCTTGCGGCCGCTGGTCGACGGCTTGGAGCGGACGGCGAGGAACCCGGAGCCTGTCGCGGGGTTGTAGTTGCTGGACAGGCCGTGGACGCGGCCCTCGCACATGCCGGCCATTGCCGGCGCCGGCGCGGCGAACGGGGCTACGAGAATGGCGGTGACCGCCAGGGCGCGAATTGCGGAAACGATGGTCATGGCAACCTCCAATGCGGAGCCCGCGGGGGCAAGCGCCGTCATGCTAGCGCATTCCGGCGCAAGGTTCATGCCCGTCATGGCCATGGTCTGTTCCCTTAGCGCCGCCCGACAAGTGGCTTGAAATGATGGCGCGTTGACGGTATCAGCACCCGGTCCGGCAGCCACGGCCGCCCGGGGCCGCTTTAGCTCAGTTGGTAGAGCACATCATTCGTAATGATGGGGTCAGGTGTTCGAGTCACCTAAGCGGCACCAGTTTCCCGGCAGCGCCACCCCCCCCGCTCATCCCGGCACAGACCGCACCTCCACGCCGTGCGCGGCCAGCGCGCGGGCGAGATCGCGCGGCGCGTTGCCGTCGGTGAACAACTCGCCGAAGCCGTCGAAGCCGCAGACGCGCACGAGGCCCGCCCGCCCGAATTTCGACTGGTCGGTGACGACGACGCGGCGGCGGCCGCGCGCCAGGGCAACTCGGGCGAACTCGGCCTCCTCGAACGTGTAGTCCATGACGCCGCCCTCGGCATGCACCGCGCCGGCGGAGATGACGGCGAGGTCGACCGAGAAGCGCTCGATGAACTCGATGGCGGTGGAGCCGAACGCCGCCCCGGAATCGGACCGCAGTTCGCCGCCGGCCATGTAGACCTTGTTGCCGTTGCGGGTCGCCAGCGTGCGGGCGATGTCGGGCGAATTGGTCACGACGGTCAGCGCGCGATGCGAAAGCAGCGCCCTTGCCACGAAGGAGGTGGTGGTGCCGGTGTCGAGGATCAGCGAATCGCCATCGCGGATGGTCGCGGCGAAGGCGCGCGCGATCGCCGCCTTGGCGTCGGCGTTCTCGCGCATGCGCCGCTCCCACGGCGCCTCGCCGACATGCCC
>JBATNB010000417.1:0-2569 GCA_049290135.1 Rhizobiaceae bacterium | reverse complement strand
CCTCAACCGTGACCTGCGGGCAGAGATCGCCCTTGCGGCCCGGACCGCGCCAGCGCGCCACGGGATCGGGCAGGCACAGCCAGCCCGGCCCCTGCGCGGTGCCGTCGAAAGTCCGTGCCAGCCGTTTAAGGCCGAGACCGACCGGCGCCGTGTGCCCGTGACCGAACAACAGAAGCACTTCCAGGATGGCGAAATGGTCGCAGGGCAGGGAACTCCACGGTGCTTCCGGCTTGCCCGGCGTGAGGAATCGCCCGTAGTCGGCTTGGTGGGACTGCATCGCGCCGAGAACGGCATCGACGCGCGGGAAGTCGCCGGCCCGAACCCCGAGCCCGAAAAGCAGGCGCAGCAGGTTGGGCGCGAAGGCCGGCGAGGCGTGGCCGCCGAAGACATAGGGCGGCGCCCAGTCGGGCAGGCTGTCCACCAGCGCCCGCACCTCGGGGCGTCCGACGGCCTGGCGACGAACCGCCTCGACCTCCAAATCGCCGGCGGCGCGGCCGAACACCGCGATCATCGCCAGATGGCGCGCGGACGGATCGGCGCTGGCGGCGAGCAGCGGCCTCGGGTCGCAGGGCAGAAGCGTCTGCCAGATGTCCGGTGTCTGCACCGCGCCTCCTTTCCGGTGGCCCGGGCAACGCATCCGCCCCCGGCGCCATGGCGCATCTTACAAAATCCACAGGTTCGCACTATGTCCCATGTCAGTTAGTCTCACCAGGACCAAGGATGGCTCAGGACCGAACCGAAGCCGACAGCGAAACCGACGACCGGGCGTCGCCGGCGCGCACGATCAGCATGTTCGGGCGCGAGGTGCGCCTTCCGCAATCGCGCGCCCTGCGGATCGCGATCGGCATCCTGCTGATCCTCGGCGGCATTGTCGGGTTCCTGCCGGTGCTGGGTTTCTGGATGATCCCGCTCGGCATCTTCGTGCTGTCGTACGAGATCGCCCATGTCCGAAGGTTTCGCCGGCGCGTCGTGGTGCGATTTGCCTCCCGCCAAAAAAACGGTCGCCGCCGGGCCTGACGCCTTGTGAGGCCCAGACGCCTCTGTTACACGCACGGCGTTCGCGCTTGCGCCAGGCCTCGTGGCGGAGTGGTTACGCAGAGGACTGCAAATCCTTGCACCCCGGTTCGATTCCGGGCGAGGCCTCCAAGCCGCGCGGCGCGCCCCAACGGGCGACTAATGGGACAGTGGCTTACATGACCGATTTCACCGATGCCCGCCGCAGGATGATCGACAGCCAGTTGCGCCCCACCGATGTCGTGCGCCAGGATCTCCTGAACGCCATGCTGATGGTCGAGCGGGAACGGTTCGTTCCCGAGGGCCATGCGGATTATGCCTATCTCGACCGTGAAGTGCCGTTGTCCGGAAGCCGCAGCCTGATGGCGCCATCGCCCTTTGCGCGCCTGGTGCAATTATCCGGCCTTGGCGCCGGCGACCGGGTGCTCGTCATCGGCGCCGGCACCGGCTATTCGGCCGCGGTCCTGTCCTCGCTTTGCGCTTCCGTGGTTGCCGTCGAGGAAGACGCGGGCCTGGCGAGCGCCGCGCGCGCCAATCTTGCCGGGCTCGGCAACGTCAAGGTGGTCGAGGGCACGCTGACCGCCGGCGCGGCCGGCGACGGGCCGTTCGATGTCATTCTGGTGGAAGGCGCGGTGGAGACCGACCTGGCGCTGCTGCAACCGCAACTGGCCGATGGCGGCCGGATTGTCGCCGTCGAGGGGCGGGGACAGGCCGGAACCGCGGTCGTCGGCCTGCGCGACGGGGCGGTTGTGGCAATGCGCCGCTCCTTCAACGCGGCGGTGCCGCCGGTTCCCGGTTTCGGGCCTTCGGAAGGCTTCGCCTTCTGAAAGCAGTGGATAGTTGCGAAGAAGGCACAGGTTCACTCGTTACCTTTGTGTAACGTAGTTCGCTCAAAATGGGATTCGTACCGGGTTCGCGGACGACCGACATGGCCGTTTGTGGGGCGCATGCGGGAAGGGCCTGGCCCCCCGCTCGAACAAGCAGGTGAGTGGTGAAGCGTTCACGTTGGTCGTTTTTCGTCGCGGGGCTGTTGGCGACTTCGGCGCTGATGCCATCGTCGGCCCTCGCCGACACGCTGCTTGGCGCACTCGCCAAGGCCTACCAGTACAATTCGGAACTGAACAAGGCCCGCGCCGGCGTCCGCGTTGCCGATGAAAGCGTGCCGCTGGCAAAATCGGGCTACCGCCCGCAGATCACCGGCACGGCCGGGCTGAGCCGGACCTACAATCAGGGCGGTTCCGGCCTCAACATCGGGACCGGCACGTTCGGCGTCCAGATCCAGCAATCGCTGTTTGACGGCTTCCAGACGAAGAACAATGTCCGCGCGGCCGAATCGCAGGTGCGCGCCGCCAACGAGAATCTGCGCAACACCGAGCAGAACATCCTGTTCAACGCCGCCAGCGCCTTCATGGATGTCGTGCGCGACCGCCAGATCGCGGCGCTGCGCGAAAAGAACCAGAAATTCCTCTCCGAGCAGGTGCGCGCCGCCCGTTCGCGGCTCGAGGTCGGCGAAGGCACGCGCACCGATGTCGCGCAGGCCACCGCGAGTTTCGCC
>JBATNB010000416.1:0-2126 GCA_049290135.1 Rhizobiaceae bacterium | reverse complement strand
GGCCGTACCAGCGCGCCGCCCGGTCGAGTTGCGCGGGCGTGACCGGAAACCAGCGCCGGTCGCGGAAGCGCTCCACCAGCCGCCCGAGCCCCCAGTTGACCACCGATCCGAGCACATTGCCGAGACTGGCAACGGCGATCAGCAGCCCCACCGGCTGCCCACCGGCAAGCAGCAGCGCCGCCAGAGCCGCCTCCGATTGCGCCGGGATCAGTGTCGCCGCCGCGAAGGCGAGCGCGAACAGGCCGAAGAGCGCCGCCGGATCGTCGTCCATGCCGTCACCCCCGGACCATTGACAGTGCCTGCCCTGATGCCCCGAACGCCACAGTCCGGCAAGGGCGAACACCGCGGCGACGACGGGAGCAATTGACCGCAGTCATGCCCCGCGCTCCTTCAACCTTCCCCTGGTGGAGGCGAAAGGACGGGCGGGACCCGTGGCTCTCCCAGCGAGAGGCAAGGCGAGTGCCGGACGCCGGTCGGTTGCGGTCCGGTCCCGCAGCAACGCCGCTGCCTCCCCCACCCATGCACATGGCGCAGGGCAGCCGCCCTCCCCCGGTGCTTGAAGTCGATGCTGCACTGCACAATATTGCCGGCGGGAGGAGCGAAAGGACCATGCCATGACCATGAGCTTCCTCCGCCGTCTCCTGCCTGTCCCGCGTTCGCGCCAGGACATCGAGCGCGCCTATCTCGACCGCTCCGTCTCCATCCAGGACCTGGAACGCCGCCAGCGCGAGGTGGACGAAGGCAAGTTCGCCGGCTTGTGAACCGCGGCCGGGCTTTCGCGCCGCACCGCGATCGGCTAACCCCGATCCGGGGCGCAGACATGATTCCGCCGGCCGCAAGCCGGCCATGGAGCAATTGATGATCCTTCGCCCTGCCCTGCTTGCCGCCGCCTGCCTGTTGCCCGCCGCAGCCCTTGCCGACGCCTGCGCGCCGGTCGCGGCCGCCTATGCGAAACTCGGCGAAGTCCCGGCCTACCGGCAGGTCATCGCAATTGCCGGCCAGGAAGATGCCGAGACCATTGCCGTCGGCGACACGCTCTACATCCGCTCCGGCGACGGGCGGGAAACGCTGCCGTTGCCGCCGGGCGGCCGCAAGCAGATCATGAGCCAGATCGTCGGCAACGGCCAGCTGACCGACTGCGCCCCCGCCGGCGCCGAATCCATCGATGGCGTGGCGACCACGGCGCATGGCTACCAGCCGCCGAAGATGGGCAATTTCCCCATGAGCCGGCAGACCGTGTGGATCGGCGATGCCGATGGCCTGCCCCGCCGCATGGCCACCGACGACGGCTCGACGTCGGTCGAGATTTCCTACGAGGGCGTCGTCGCGCCGATGTAGACGCCATTAGGCGCGCGTTCATGCGCGCATGCGATGGTCCGGGCACGGAAACGGAGCCCGGATCATGCGCAAACAACTCGACAAGGCCGGCGCCGCGATCGATCGCATCGGCGGGCGCCTGCTCTACACCGCGTTCGGCGTCGTCGCGACGCTGGCCGCGCTCGCCGCCGCCTGGATGGGCTGGAGCGCGCTGTCGGACGGGCAGACCGTTGGCGGCCTGCTCGCGGTCGGCTTCGCCGCCGGCATGGCGCTGCTGGCGCGCTATTGCTTCTCGCCGCGCCGCCGCCTCTCCGACATGGAACCGTGAACACCCCCTCTTCCATTCGCATGCAAACATGATTATGTGTTCATGCGATTGCCGAAGGAGTCTGTCATGCGCCGCGCCCTTGCCGCTCTGGTCCTGTCCCTTGCCGCCGTCTTTCCCGCGCTCGCGGTGGAAAAGATGACGCCGCGCGACGTCGCGCTGGCGATCGAGAGCGGCGGCGTCGCCCTCATCGACATCCGCACCCCGAAGGAATGGGCCGAGACCGGGGTCGCCCAGCCGGCCACCCTCATCGACATGACGGCGAAGGATTTCGTGCCGAAGCTGAAGCAGGCGATCGCCGCCAACCCGGACAAGCGCCTCGCCTTCATCTGCCGCACCGGCAGCCGGTCCGGCCAGCTCACCACCATGCTGGAGCAGGCCGGCCTCGGGGACGTGATCGATGTCACCGGCGGCATGGCCGGCAAGGGCGGGCAGAAGGGCTGGATCGCCGAGGGCCTGCCGCTCCGCAAGCCCTGATCAGCGC
>JBATNB010000415.1:0-2435 GCA_049290135.1 Rhizobiaceae bacterium | reverse complement strand
CAACGGGCCTGCCCGGCTCCTGCTCATCGCGCCGGCGCCCGATTTCACCACCTTGCTGGTGGAGCCGTCGCTGACGGCGGCGCAACGCGACGCGCTGGAACGCACCGGCGAGGTGGACGTCGCCGATCCCGATGGCGGCGGCGGCGCGCGCTATAGCCGCGCCTTCCTCGAGGACGGCCGGGCAAACCGGGTGATCGACCAGCCGTTCGACGCGCATTGCCCGGTACGCATCCTGCAGGGCGCGGACGACCGCGTCGTGCCGGTCAGCCATGCGCTGGCGGTGGCCGCCGCCTTCCCCGCCGACGACCTGACGATGACGCTGGTGCCGGGGGGCGACCACCGGCTGTCGCGCCCCGACGATCTCCGTCTGATCGTCGCCGCCGTCGAGGCGCTGTCCGGCTGAAAGCGCCGTGTCCCGGCGCAAATCTCCGGGACAGTGGCGACAGGGCGCGCTACTGTCTCCGCCTTGTTCAAGGAGCCTTCGAATGCTGTCCCGGTTTCCCCGCCACAAGCTCACCTTCGGCCCGACCCCGATCGAGAAACTGTCCCGCCTCTCGGCGCATCTTGGCGGCGGCGTGGAGATCTTCGCCAAGCGCGACGACTGCAATTCCGGCCTGGCCTTCGGCGGCAATAAGGTGCGCAAGCTCGAATACATCGTGCCGGACGCCATCGCCTCGGGCGCCGACACGCTGGTCACCATCGGCGGCGTGCAGTCCAACCACACGCGGCAGGTGGCCGCCGTCGCGGCGAAGATCGGCATGAAATGCCGGCTGGTGCAGGAGAGCTGGGTGCCGTTTCCCGACGCCGTCTATGACCGAGTTGGCAACATCCTGATGAGCCGGGTGCTCGGCGCGGACATCGAACTGGTCGACGAGGGCTTCGACATCGGCATCCGCGAGAGCTGGGAAAACGCGCTTGCCGACGTGAAGGCGCGCGGCGGCAAGCCCTATGCGATTCCGGCCGGCGCCTCGGTGCATCCGCTCGGCGGGCTTGGCTATGTCGGGTTTGCCGAGGAGGTGCGGGCGCAGGAGGCCGAGCTCGGGCTGCGCTTCGACTTCATCGTCGTGTGCACCGTTACCGGCTCGACCCATGCCGGCATGGTCGTCGGCTTTGCCAAGGACGGCCGCTCGCGCAACGTGATCGGCATCGATGCCTCCTTCACGCCGGAGCAGACGCGCGCGCAGGTGCTCGACATTGCGCAACGCACCGCCGATCTCGTGGCGCTCGGCCGCGACATCAGCGAAGCCGACATCGTGCTCAACGAGGACTATGCCTACCCGGTCTATGGCGTGCCGTCGGAGGAAACCAACGAGGCGATCCGGCTGGCCGCGCGGCTGGAGGGGATGATGACGGACCCGGTCTATGAGGGAAAATCGATGCAGGGGCTGATCGACCTGGTGCGCAAGGGCTTCTTCCCCGCCGGATCGCGCGTGCTCTATGCGCATCTGGGCGGCGTCCCGGCCATCAACGGCTATTCCTACATCTACCGCAACGGCTGATTTTCTCCGGAATTCATCTCGTTTTTTCAATCGCTTGTCCGATTTCGCCGGGGGAATTCTTGAATCGCCCGGCGGCCGTATCCATTTCGAATTCCGTGCAGAATTCATGCTGCCCGCGAACGCAAGGAACCACGACGAAATGAACACGAACGCTCTCATCCGGCCGGCCTGGACGCCGGCGACCATCGCGATGATGGTGGTTGGCTTCATGGTGTTCTGGCCGCTTGGCCTGGCCATGCTTGCCTACATCATCTGGGGCGACCGGCTGGAAGGCTTCAAGCGCGAGGTGAACCGCGCCACGGACGGCGCCTTCCAGGCCTTCTCCGGCCATGGCCGCCGGCACGGGTTCACGCGCACCGGCAACGTCGCCTTCGACGATTGGCGCGAGAAGGAACTCGCCCGCCTCGAGGAAGAGCGCCGCAAGCTCGACGAGATGCGCGAGGATTTCGAGACCTATGCGCGCGAATTGCGCAGGGCGAAGGACCAGGACGAGTTCGACCGCTTCATGGCGGCGCGCTCCAAGTCGACCCCGGCCCGCCGCGGCAAGTCCGTGCCGGACGTGACCGACCTGTCCTGACCGCTTGCCCGTTGCACAGGCATGACGGCGCCGGCTGCCCCCGGCGCCGTTTGTTTTTGCGACGCGGCCTGGGCCGGCGAATCGGCTATTCATGACGGCCATGTTCCTGTCGCGCTTCTTCAAGACCGATGAACCCGCCCCGGCCGAATTCCGCCTCGGGGAGCGCGTGCTGCCGCTGACGGTGCGGGAAAACCAGCGCGCCACGCGGCTGACGCTGCGGATCGCGCCCGGCGGCCAGAGCCTGTCGGTCACGGTTCCGCCCGGCACGCGCCCCGGCGACATCGAACGGTTCGTGTCGCGCCATGCCGACTGGCTGGAGGAACGGCTGGCGCGGCTGCCGCACCGGCCCACCCTCAGGC
>JBATNB010000414.1:0-1592 GCA_049290135.1 Rhizobiaceae bacterium | reverse complement strand
GGCCCGGACTGAGCTTCCGTTTGTGGACGCCGGCCGCGACGGCCTTCCGCGCCGCGCCGGTCGCCGCTATTGATCGGCCATGCCGCTTCACCTCATCAAGCTGTGCGTCGGGTGCGAGTCCATCGAGGACCTGGCCATGTGGCTGGACGAGCGCCGCGCCGCGCACGGGCCGGGCTGGGAACATGCGCACGTCACGCGCATGACGCCGAAGCGCGCCGCCGAACTGCTCGACGGCGGCTCGCTCTACTGGGTGATCAAGGGCGACGTGCGCTGCCGCGAGACCATCCTCGACCTGCGGCCGGCCATCGGGAGCGACGGCATCGAGCGCTGCGCCATCGTCATGTCCGGAAAGCCGGTGGCGACGCGCTTCCAGCCGCGCCGGCCCTTCCAGGGATGGCGTTATCTCAATGCCGGCGACGCGCCGCCGGACCTGCCCGCCGGCGAAGGCGACACGCCGGAGGATCTGCGCCGGCAACTGGCCGCGCTCGGCCTGATCTGACCGGATGGTAAGGTTAAATCGGTTTCGCTGAACGGCACGATTGATCGCCGGCCCTTTGCGGCGCACTATGCCGGAAGGGTGTGGTGTTGCGTATGGGTTCGGACAGTCAGGTCAACGCACGAAAGCGTCGTCGCGACGAGACGGCGCATGTGATCGTGTGCGGCAACGAGAAGGGCGGTTCGGGCAAGTCCACGCTTGCCATGCACATGGCCGTCACGTTGCTGAAGTCGGGCTATCAGGTCGCCACGATCGATCTCGACGGCCGGCAGAAATCGTTCACCCGCTATGTCGAGAATCGTCGGCGCTGGTCGGCCGGCCACGGCGGCAGGTTGCCGGTTCCCCATCATCTTGTCATCGAGCCGTCGACGGCGCGCGAGATCGCGGCGACCGAGGACGACGAAACCGGGCGACTTTTGTCCGGATTGGGCGATCTTGGCGAATTGTTCGACTATGTCGTCATCGACACGCCGGGATCCGACACGTTTCTCAACCGGCTTGCCCATCGCATCGCCGATACGCTTGTCACGCCGATGAACGATTCCTTCGTCGATCTGGACGTCCTGGCGCGCATCGATCCGGCGACCCACGAAATCCTCGGCCTGTCGCAATATGCCGAAGCAGTGCGCGATGCTCGGCGCGAACGGCGGCGGCTCGACGGCCGCGTGCTCGACTGGATCGTCGTGCGCAACCGTCTCGGCAGCCTGACGTCGCGCAACGAGCGCAACGTGTCGGCCTGCCTGCGGCGCCTGTCGGCGCAACTGGGGTTCCGCGTGGCCGACGGCATTTCGGAGCGCGTGATTTTCCGCGAATTGTTCCCGATCGGCGCCACCGCCGCCGACGAAC
This sequence comes from Rhizobiaceae bacterium, assembly GCA_049290135.1. GTDB lineage: Bacteria > Pseudomonadota > Alphaproteobacteria > Rhizobiales > Rhizobiaceae > JADJTR01. The sequence continues at coordinate 250 of JBATNB010000414.1, read as the reverse complement.
TCGATCCGGAGACGATCGGCGTCCGCCCGACGCTTTCGCACCTGTCGGCGCGGCAGGAAATCCGCCACCTGATCGGGGCGCTCAACCTGCCGACCGACGAACTCGGGCGGCGCAGGGCCGAACTCCGCCGGCGCTATGCCGAAGCGCAGCGCGCGCCGCTGGTGCTTCCCGATATTTTCGCAGTCTGAAATCAGCCGATCGACAGTCTGACGGCGGTTGCGCCGTTCGGCGCGGTCACGCGCAGCGATAC
>JBATNB010000413.1:0-3094 GCA_049290135.1 Rhizobiaceae bacterium | reverse complement strand
TTCCTGGCCACCGCCGTGGCGCAGCTGCTGTCGCGTCCGCTCCTCGCCCTCGCCCTGTCGATCGGCGCGCCGCCTGGCCATCGCTATCTGGCGATCGGCTTCGATGGCGGCGACCTGATGGCGCTGCTGGTCGCGGCGGTGCTCATGCTCTTCGGCCATCTCGTCGCCGCCGCCGCCGCGATCGAGGCCGAGAACCGCGCGTTCGTCTGATGCCGATCGTCGTCAACCTCGACGTGATGCTCGCCCGGCGCAAGATGCGCTCCCGGGAACTGGCGGCGGCCGTCGGCATCACCGAGGCCAACCTGTCGCTGCTGAAGTCCGGCAAGGTGAAGGGCGTGCGGTTCGAGACGCTCGCCGCCATCTGCCGCGAACTTGACTGCCAGCCGGGCGATCTCCTGGAATGGGTGGAGGACGCGCCGCCCTCCTGACGCTGCGCGGCGGCGGCAATGCGCGAGCCCGTTGCCGAGACGCGCCGGGCTTGGCACAGTCGCCGGATCAGGAGCCCGCCGACCATGATCCTCATCGGCCAGTATGATTCATCCTTCGTGCGCCGCGCCGGCATCGCGCTCGCACTCTACGGCATCGCCTTCGAGCATCGGCCATGGTCGGTGTTCGGCGATGCCGAACGGATCCGCGCGCTCAATCCGCTCGGCCGCGTGCCGACGCTGGTGCTCGACGATGGCGAGGTGCTGGTCGACAGCCCGTCGATCCTCGACCACATCGACAGCCTGGTCGAACCGGAGGCGCGCCTGCTCGCCCCGTCGGGCCAGGCGCGGCGCGCGCAGTTGCGCGTGATCGCGCTTGCCACCGGGCTGACTGATTTCGCCGTGTCGCTGTTCTACACGCTCGCCATCGAAGGCGGCGTCGCCGGGAGCTTCCTGGCCCGCCGGCGCACCCAGATCGATGGCGCGCTTGATGCGCTCGAGAACGACCGCGCCGCGCTTCCCGGCCCGTACTGGTTCGGGGCGCGGCCCGGACATGCCGACATCGCCGTTGCCTGCGCCTTGCGCCACGTCACCGAATCGCTGCCGCGTTATTTCACGCTTGCCGCGCGCCCGGCGCTCGCCGCCCATTGTGCGACGCTGGAGGCAATGCCGGTGTTCAGGACGATCAGCCAGCCCTTCATCCCGCCGACATGACCGCCCGGATCGCTTAGGGCGGCGTCGGCGGTCCGTCGGCTGGGAGCGGACTTCAGTCCATCGCCTTGAAGTGGAATTCGCCGCCTTCCTTGATGCCGGAGAACCAGCGCGCCGTCACCGTCTTGGTCTTGGTGTAGAAGCGGAACGCATCCGGGCCATACTGGTTCAGGTCGCCGAACGCCGACTTCTTCCAGCCGCCGAACGTGTGGTAGCTGAGCGGCACCGGGATCGGGAAGTTGATCCCGACCATGCCGACATTGACGCGGGAAGCGAAGTCGCGCGCCGTGTCGCCGTCGGCGGTGAAGATCGCCGTGCCGTTGCCGTAGGGATTGTCCATGGTCAGCTTCAGCGCCTCCTCGTAGGAGCGCGCCCGCACCGTCGACAGCACCGGGCCGAAGATCTCCTCCTTGTAGATGTCCATGTCCGGCGTGACATTGTCGAACAGCGTCGGGCCGACGAAGAAGCCGTTCTCGTAGCCCTGAAGGCTGAAGTCGCGGCCGTCGGTGCGCAGCGTCGCGCCCTGCTCGACGCCCGAATTGATCAGCCGCTTCACGCGGTCCATCGCCTGGCGCGTCACCAGCGGGCCGTAGTCGATGTCGTTGCCGGCCGTGTAGGGGCCGACCTTCAGCTTCTCGATGCGCGGGACCAGCTTGTCCATCAGCGAATCGGCGGTCTTCTGGCCGACCGGCACCGCCACCGAAATGGCCATGCAGCGCTCGCCGGCCGCGCCGAAGCCGGCGCCCACCAGCGCGTCCGCCGCCTTGTCGAGGTCGGCATCCGGCATGATGATCATGTGGTTCTTGGCGCCGCCGAAGCACTGGGCGCGCTTGCCGTTGGCGGCGGCGCGTCCGTAGATGTACTGGGCGATCGGCGTGGAGCCGACAAAGCCGACCGCCTGGATCGTCTCGTTGTCGAGAATGGCGTCGACCGATTCCTTGTCGCCATTGACCACCTGGAACACGCCGTCGGGAAGCCCGGCCTCCTGCAGCAGTTCGGCAATCATCATCGGCACGGACGGATCGCGCTCCGATGGCTTCAGGATCATGGCGTTGCCGGCCGACAGTGCCGGCGCCAGCTTCCACAGCGGGATCATGGCCGGGAAGTTGAACGGCGTGATGCCGGCGACCACGCCGAGCGGCTGGCGCATCGAGTACAGGTCGATGCCCGGGCCGCCGGAATCGGTGAATTCCCCCTTCAGCATGTGCGGCGCGCCCATGCACACCTCGACCACTTCGAGGCCACGCTGCACGTCGCCGCGCGCGTCCGGCAGCGTCTTGCCGTGTTCGCGCGACAGCACTTCGGCGAGCTTGTCCATGTCGCGGTTGATCAGGTCGCCGAATTTCATCATCACGCGGGCACGGCGCTGCGGGTTGGTCGTGCCCCAGCCCTCCTGCGCCTTGGCCGCGCGCGCGACGGCATCGTCGAGCTCGGCCTTCGTGGCCAGCGCCACGCGCCCCTGAACCTCGCCGGTCGCCGGATTGTAGATGTCGCTGAACCGGCCGCTGCGGCCGGCGACGCGCTTGCCATCGATGAAATGCCCGATCTCGTACATGGGGACCCTCCTGCGGCCGAAAAGCCGGAAACAATGGCGCCATTGTCGGCATCGGGCGCCTAAAAGCAACGCCACCGCCGTCGCAACCATTGTGCGAAAACGCACAGACTCCTATCATCGTTCATCAGAACGCGCATAGGGCGCCACCGCCATGGACTGGGATGATCTGCGCATTTTCCTCGCCGTCGCCCGCGCCGGACAGTTGCTCGGCGCGGCCAACCGGCTCGGCCTCAACCACGCCACCGTGTCGCGCCGGATCGCCGGACTGGAAAAGGCGCTCGATGCGCGATTGCTTGACCGCCTGACCACCGGCTGCCGCCTGACGGAGGCCGGCGAACGGCTGCTCTCGGTCGCCGAGCGCATGGAGCGCGACGCACTCGATGCCGGCGCCCTGTCGCGGGAG
>JBATNB010000412.1:0-3020 GCA_049290135.1 Rhizobiaceae bacterium | reverse complement strand
GTCTCGGAGTAAAGATGCAGCTGGGTGGCCGCCTGGCGGGCGGCCCGGTCGGCGCCCGGCGTCAGGCCCATGACCAGCGTGCCGAGGGTCTCGCGTTCGCCCCACAGGCGGTCCATCACCGGGTGCCCGGCGATGGCGCAGGAATCGGTTTCCTCGATGTTGGGGTCGTCGAGGTGGGTGCAGGTCGATTCGATCATCAGCAGGACGCCCGGCGAGAAGGACGACAGCGTTTCGTCGTAGGTCGTCTTCCAGGTGTGGGCGACGCCGGCCTCCACCAGCACGATCAGGCTGGCGATGATGCGCCCGTCGAGCGCGAAGGAATGGATGCGGACCTTGTCCTGGTCGGCCAGGCCGTTGATGGCCTCGCGGGCGAAGGCGGCGCGGAACCGGTCGGAGGCCATGGCGGTGCGCTCCCGGCCCTTCCAGCCCGACTGTTCCAGGAACAGGAAATCCTCCAGCGCCACGCGCACCTCTTCGGCGTTGCGGGCCACGGCATATTGCAGGTCGCCGCGCTCCGACAGGCGGCGCTTGAGGCGGCCGAAATCGCGCCAATGGTGCCCGCGCAACGTGGTGCGCAGATACTCCTCGCAATCCATGTTGTTGCGCAGGATGGCGCGCGAGGTGGTGTTGACCGTCGAGATGGAGAGGTTGGCGTCGATGGCGGCGGCGCGCAGATACTTCGCCGCCGTGCCCTCCAGGCGCAGATCGGGCAGCACGAGGACCTGCGGCAGCCCGAGTTCGGGGCGCGCCAGCAGGGCGAGGAAATCCTCGATGACGCCGACGGGATCGTCGCGATCGATCAGCGGCGCGCCCAGCGGGCCGTAGGGGCTCGACCAGGTGCGCACGATCGGCACGCCGAGCGGCAGCGACGGCTTTTCCACCGAGAACGGCATGAGGAACCGCAGGCGGCTGGCGGTTTCGTCGCCGTCGCGGATGACGGCCAGGCGCACCTCGCGATCCTCCAGCCGCGGCATGGCGGGGGCGAGGAAGCGCGGATTGAAGAAGATGTTGGGCTCGACGGTGCGGCGGGCCAGATGATCGAGTTCGTCGACGAGATCGAACCCGGCCGATGCGGGATAGATGGCGAGCTTGCGCGCCGGACGCCGACCGGCCGAGATCTCGATGTCGGACAGGGCGGCCCCGGTGTCGAGGCCGGCCATGTCGGCGATCATCGGCGCGGCGGATCCGCCGCTCATGACTTCGAAAAGCGGTTGGGCGGCCATCAGCGGGTTCCCGGCTTGTCGTGAAGGGGCAGGATGGTCATGGCGATGCCGAGCTTGTTCCAGACGGTCAGGCCGAGGGCGATGGCCTCGAACACCATCGACGTTGATGTCGCGATCGCCGCGCCCCACAGCCCGAACAGCGGGATGAGCGCGAACGACAGCGCGATGTTCACCGCGAGCGTCGCCGCGTAGACCTTGGCGCAGGCGGCCTCGTTGCCGCTCATGGTCAGAAGGCTTTCGGCCGGGCCGATGGAGGCGCGGGCCACGACGCCGGCCGACAGCGGGAACAGCAGCCAGTAGCCCTCGGCGAAGCCGGGGCCGAACAGCGACAGCATGAACGGACCGAGGGCCAGGACGACGAGCGCCATGACCAGGGAGGGCCAGAAGGTCCAGGTGACGGTTTCGCGCGCGAAGGCGCGCAGGCGCTCGCGATCGCCGGTGTGGGCAATGCCGGCGTAACGCTGCGCCACGCCGGCCTTGACGGCGAAATAGACGAAATGGATGAGCGCCAGGGTCTTCACCGTGGCGAAATAGACGGCCACGTCGCCCGGCTGCATGAAACGGCCGACCATCAGCACGTCGGCGTTGGTCAACAGGAAGAAGAAGCTCTCGACGAGGAAGATGGGAAAGGAAACGCGGGCCCATTCGGCGAACCGGTAGGCGCGCGGGCCGGGCGGCACCTTGCGATCGGCAAAGCTGGTGACGCCGATCCACTGGGCGATCGTGGTGGCGTAGGTGGCGATGATGCCGGCGACGAGCGCGGTGCGCGCCGTCGGCTCGTAGCCGATGGCGACGGCGACATCCATGCCGGCAAGGATCAGGACCGGGCGCACCAGATAGGTCGGCGCCAGCGCCGTCATCGCCCAGGAATTGGCGCGCGCCAGGCCCTGGAGGAGATCGGAGAGGGCGATCATGGGTATGAGCACGACGCCGAGCACGAATGGCGCGACGTAGTAGGCCTCGACGCGGTCGCCGAGCGCGGTGATCAGCAGATAGCCGGCGCCGGCCACCAGCGTGGACGACAGCACGGTGAAGACGCGGCTGGCCAGGAGGATTCCGCGCAGTTCGGCCAGAAGGTCGCGGCCCAGATACTCCGGCACGTAGCGGATGATGGAGGTGTGCGAGCCCAGGCAGGCGATGTTGCCGACGATGATGGCGGTCGCCCAGACCAGCACGAAGATGCCGTATTCGAACACGCCCATCCAGCGTGCCATCAGCACCTGGCTGACGAAGGCGATCACGGCGGAGACCACGCGCACGGCGAAGGCGATGGCCGACATGCGCCCGGCCTTGCCGCGCTCGTCTGCGGCGAACAGGGCGGCATCCACCTTGTCGAAGATCGGGCGAAGGCGATCCGCCAGCGATGCTGGCAGAAGCCGGTCGGCCGTCACCGCCATGGAAAATCGCAAGTCGCCACTCCTGTCCTGCCGTCCGGGACGTCGTTTTCCTTAACGGAGACTCTTTAAGAAACGGTTCGGCGCCGGCGGGACGGGCCCGGCCTTGCGCCCGCCGCCCATGAGGGGCCGGACCGGCATTGCAGGAACATGCGGGTTTGCTCGACTGGCCATGGCTTCTCCCTTGCCACGCCCGGTTGCCCGTCTGGCTGTTGAAAGGACCCCTCGTCCGGCCCTTCGGGCCAGCTTCTCCCCGGCGGGGAGAAGGCAGGGGCATTGGGGAAGACGGGCGGCCGAGGATCGCCGGTCTTTTGTATTGTGTGCGACCTTTCGGCCGCCCGTCCGGTGTGCTTGTCGCCAGGCGGCATCATCGCGGCGGCGCATTCCCGCTGCGACCCGACCT
>JBATNB010000411.1:0-4845 GCA_049290135.1 Rhizobiaceae bacterium | reverse complement strand
GCCTTGGCCCCGGCGGCCAGCACCGCGTCCGCCGTCAGCGGGTCGATCGCCGCGACCAGCCGGGCATGGATGGCGTCCGCCGCCGACTTGGAAACCTGCTGCGCCACGACGATCGAGCACAGGCTTTCAAAGCCCGGCGGCGAGCGGCGCAGCGGCGTCTCGCCGGCGAACGCGATGATGGCTTCGAAGCGCCGGTCGAGTGCGACCAGTGCCTCAAGTCCGTCGGAAATGTCGCGTTCGGTCTCGATTCGGCGCATCGCCGCTTTCCCCCGGTTCGATCCGACTGTAGCAATCGCCTGCGCCCACATCCATGCGCGGCAGGAATGACACGACCGGTCTATCGATTCGCCCCGACCCCCAATGGCTTGCTGCACCTCGGCCACGTGCGCTCGGCGGTGCTCAACCACGATCTGGCGCGCGTCAATGGCGGGCGCTTCCTGCTGCGCATCGAGGATATCGATCTGGACCGCGCCGATCCGCGGTTCGAGCAGGCGATCTACGAAGACCTCGCCTGGCTCGGCCTGTCATGGGAGACGCCGGTGCGGCGCCAGTCGGCGCATCTGGCGGATTATCGCGCCGCGCTTGCCCGCCTCGAGGCGATGGCGCTGGTCTATCCGGCCTTCCTCACCCGCGGCGAGATTCGCGCCCGGATCGCCGAGGCCGAGGCCGATGGCCGCGACTGGCCGCGCGATCCCGACGGCTCGCCGCTCTACCCAGGCGATGAGCGGCAACTGGGCCGGCGCGCCCGGCTGGAGGCGATGGCATCGGGGAAGCCCTATGCGCTCCGCCTTGACATGGCCGCCGCCATCGCGGCGACGGGCGGAACCTTGTCTTGGCAAGAGCGCGGCGCCGGACCGCGGGGCGAGAGCGGAACCATCGTCGCCGAGCCGGCGCGGTGGGGCGATGTCGTCGTGGCGAGGCGCGATGCGCCCGGCTCCTATCACCTGGCCGTCGTGGTCGACGATGCCGGCCAGGGCGTGACCGAGATCGTGCGCGGAGCCGATCTCTTCCACGCCACCTCGGTCCACCGCCTGCTACAGCAATTGCTGGGGCTGCCGGTTCCAAGCTGGCGCCACCACGGACTGGTCCTCGGGTCGGACGGGCGCAAGCTGTCCAAGAGCCGGGGCGATCTTGCCGTGCGCGCCCTGCGCGCCGCCGGGCACAGTCCGGGCGAGGTGCGGGAGATGGCGCAGTGCGAGCCGGTCACAGCCGGTTGAGCGCACCCTTGCCGACTCCGAGCCCGGCAAGCGCGATGAAGGAGCCGACCAGCCCGACCACAGTGCCTTCGCGGATGTCAGCGATCGCGAATCCGTAATTGTTGTAGGTCAGCACGCCGATGAAGAAGCCCGCGGTGATGATGACTGTGTTGCCGACCGCGCCGAACCCGTCCGATCCCATCACCCCGTCCAGCATGTAGCCGAGAAAGAACGCCACGATGGTGACGATGGTGATCGCGCCGAGGAGCAGGCTGATGTCGAGGTTCCAGATCATGGGGCCGGTCTCCGCGGATAATGGCGGCAATTGTGGGCGCGAAACCTTTGCTTTTCGTTAACCGTTCCGGCAGGCGCACCACCGCCCCTTGCCGGACCGGATGCGCGCGCCTATGCCGGCGACCCGCAACACGATGAAGCGCCGATGCCCCAGCAGCTGATTCCCGCCCTGTTCGTGCTCCTGTGGTCGACCGGGTTCATCGGCGCGCGCTATGCCATGCCGCATGCCGAACCCTTCGGCTTTCTCACGGTGCGCTTCGCCGTGGCGGGCATCCTGCTCGCCGCTGCCGCCTGGCTGTCCGGGCGCGCCCTGCCGCGTGGCTGGCTTGCCGTCCATGCCGCCATCGCCGGCATGTTCATCCACGGCATCTATCTCGGCGGGGTGTTCTGGGCCGTGCGCAACGGCATGCCGGCCGGCCTTTCCGCCCTCATTGTCGCATTGCAGCCCTTGCTGACGGCGGTCTTTGCCCGGGCGATGCTGTCGGAGCCCGTCCAGCCGCGCCAGTGGGCCGGCCTGGCGCTCGGCCTGGCCGGAATCGCGCTCGTGCTCGGACCGAGACTCGCCTCGGTCGCCACGGGCGCAGCGCCCGCCAATATCGCCGCCTGCTTCATTGGTGTCGTCGCCATCGCCTTCGGATCGATCTGGCAGAAACGCCACGCGGCGTCCGGGGACCTGATCTCCGTCACCGCCGTCCAGTATGCCGGCGCCACCGCCGTCACCCTCTTGTTCGCGCTCCTGACCGAATCGGGGCAATTCGAGCTGACCGGGGAACTGGTCTTCGCCTTCCTCTGGCTGGTCTTCGTGCTGTCGATCGGCGCGATCGTGCTACTGATGCGCCTCATCGCCGCCGGATCCGTGTCCAACGTCGCCTCGCTGTTCTACCTGGTGCCGGTCATCACCGCGCTGATCGCGTTCGTGCTGTTCGGCGAGCGCCTCGACCCGATGCAGATCCTCGGCATGGCCGTCACGATTGTGGCGGTGGCATTGGCGACGTCTCGCCGCCCTCGCGCTCCATCCGGCGCCGGTGGCGCATGATCGCGGCATTGAGCTCGCCGCCGAAGATGAAGATCGCCGAGACCATGTACAGGAACACCAGCGTCGCCACGATGGACGCCAGTCCGGCATAAGTCGCCGCGTAACGGGCGAACCGCTCCAGGTAGAACACGAACGCCGCCGATCCGGCGAGCCAGAAGCCGATCGTCAGCGCGATGCCCGGCCAGATGTCGGACACGGAACGGCGTTGCGCTGGCAGCCACAGATGCGCCGCGGCCAGCCCCGTCACCAGGATCGCCGAGGCCAGCGTGTGCCGCCACACCGTCACCGCCTGCAATTCGATCGAGACATCGGGCATGTAGGCGTCGAGGATGGCAAGCGCGATCGGCGCGGCAATCAGCAGGAAGGTGACGGCGACCAGCAGGATGACGCCGATCAGCACGAACAGCAGGCTCTGGCCGCGCAGATGCAGCATCGAGCGGCGCTCGGCCAGCCGGTAGGCGCGATTGAGCGAGACCCGCACCGCTTCCACGCCGTTGGAGGCGAAGAACGCCGCGATGACGGCGCTGAGCGTCAGTAGCCCGCCGCGCTGGACCACGAGCACATTGCGGATTTCCCGGGCGAGCGGATCGGCGATCTCCTTCGGCCAGCTGTCGAAAATGAATGGCAGGATCGAATCGACGAATCCCTCCACGCCGAGGAAGCCCGCGAGCGCGGCGGCGAAGACCAGGAACGGGAACAGCGCCATCAGCGACGACAACGCCACATGGCTGGCCATTGCCCAGCCATCGTCGAGGCTGAACCTGTTGAGCGCATCCAGCGCAACCCGCACGGGGACCGGGGCCCATTTCATCCACATTGCCTCCCGGAGGCGAATATGGGAAGCAGTTTGCCCGAAACACAAGTCCGGAGAGAAACCTGGACGCGTCCCGCAGCATCATCGTGACCGGCGCGTCCTCCGGGATCGGCGCTCATTGCGCGCGCGCCCTGCGGCGTGACGGGTGGCGCGTGTTCGCCACGATCCGCAATGCCGCCGATGGCGCCGCCCTTGAGGCCGACGGCATCGAGGCGCTCCATCTCGATTACACCGAGCCGGAGAGCATCGCCGCGCTCGTCGACACGGTGCTCGCCCGCACCGGCGGCCGCATCGACGCCCTGTTCAACAACGGCGCCTATGCCCAGGCCGGCGCGGTGGAAGATCTGCCGGTCGAGGCGCTGCGCGCCCAGTTCGAGGCCAATGTCTTCGGCTGGCACGACCTGACGCGCCGCATCGTGCCGGTCATGCGCCGGCAGGGCGGCGGCCGGATCATCCACTGCTCGTCCATTCTCGGTCGTGTGCCGACCCGCTTCCGCGGCGCCTACGCCGCCTCCAAGCACGCCATCGAGGGCTTGATGCTGTGCATGAAGCTCGAAGTCGCCGACGCGGGGATCACCGTATCGCTGATCGAGCCCGGCCCGGTCGTGTCGAAGATCGCCGCGAACGGCCTGCCCTGGTTCCGCCGCTTCATCGATATCGACGCCTCCCCGCATCGCGACGCCTATGCCGGGCAGTTGCGGCGCATGGAACAGGGCGGGTCCCGAGGGCGTTTCAAGCTCGGCCCGGAGGCGGTGTACGCCGCCTTGCGCCACGCACTGGAAAATCCGCGTCCGCGCACCCATTATCCGGTGACCCTGCCCGCCCGGGTCGGGATCGCCATGCGGCGTGTCCTGCCCGAACGCCTGTTCTACAGGATCATCGCCGCACAGGAATGAAACGGCACCGCCGAAGGAAAGCGCCATGTCCACTGCCTTCAAGTTCCTGGCCGCCGTCGCCATGGTCGCCGTCACGGTGGTCCTGTTGCGCGGCCTGCTCAACCTCATGCGGGCAGGACCGGGCTCGGTCTCCAACAGGCTGATGCAGGCGCGCGTGCTGCTGCAGTTCGTTGCCGTGGTCTTCCTGCTCCTCGCCGTCTATTTCGGCCGGCCGGCCTGACCCCGCCATGGTCAAGCTCAACCGCATCTACACCCGAACCGGCGACGACGGCACCACCGGCCTGGTCGACGGCGTCCGCCGCCCCAAGCATGATCTGCGCATCGAGGCCTACGGCACGGTCGACGAAGCGAATTCGGCCATCGGCGTGGCGCGCGCCGCGCTCGACCCCGTGTCGCCGCTGCAGCCGGTGCTCGCCCGCATCCAGAACGACCTGTTCGACGTCGGCGCCGACCTTGCCACGCCTGAGACCGCCCAGCCGGCCGCCTACGAGGCGTTGCGCGTCGTTGCCGGCCAGGTCGCGCGCGTCGAGGCCGACATCGATGCCCTCAACGCCCGTCTCCAGCCGCTGAGATCCTTTGTCCTGCCGGGTGGCGCGGCCGCGGCCGCCG
>JBATNB010000410.1:0-4555 GCA_049290135.1 Rhizobiaceae bacterium | reverse complement strand
GGCCATGGCCGCGCCTGTCGCCGCGCCGCCGGCCGACGGCTTGTGGCCGGCCGGCAACCGGGTGGACGCCAGCCAGGATCCGGCGATCGTGGCGATCCTCGATGATCAGGCCATGACCGGGCCGGGGATGCGCGCCGTGGTCGTCGTCAAGGACGGGCGCATCGTCGGCGAACGCCATGGCGACGGCTTCACCGCCGACACGCCGCTGCTTGGCTGGTCGATGACCAAGACCGTCAATGCCGCGCTCATGGGAACCGCGGTGGGAGCCGGTCGGCTTTCGGTCGGCCAGCGCGACCTGCTGGCGCAATGGCAGGGCGACCCGCGCGGACAGATCGCGGTGTCGGACCTGCTCGCCATGTCGTCGGGCCTCACCTTCAACGAGGATTACGGCGATGTCACGGATGTGACGCGGATGCTCTATCTCGAAGCCGACATGGCCGGGTTCGCCGCATCACTGAAGGCCGAGGCCGGGCCGGGCGAGGCGTTCTCCTACTCGAGCGGCACGGCCAACATCCTGGCGCGGCTGTGGCAGAACGCCGTCGGCGACGGCGCCGCGTCATGGCCGGGCGAGCATCTGTTCGTCCCGCTCGGCATGGCCTCGGCGACGCTGGAGATGGATGCGCGCGGCACGTTCACCGGGTCGTCCTATCTGTATGCAACGGCCCGCGACTGGGCGCGCTTCGGCCAGTTCCTTCTCCAGGACGGCGTGTGGAACGGGCAGGCCCTGCTGCCGGCCGGTTGGGTGGCAATGATGCGCGAGCCCAATCCGGTCTCGAACACCGGCTACGGGCCGCAATACACCAAGGGGCAGATGTGGCTGCGCGGACCGGAGGCCGGGACGCCGGAGGGCGATGATCCCGACCAGGGTTTCGACCTGCCCGACGACACGGTCTGGGCGCTCGGCCATGACGGGCAGTCGATGGCGATCATCCCGTCCAGGGGCATGGTTGTCGTGCGGCTCGGGCTGACGCCATCCAAGCTTGCCTACAAGCCGCAGGCCATGGTGTCGGCTCTCGTCAAGGCGATGTGAACGGTTGCGTCACGCCTGGCCGGTCGAGGCCATGACGTCCTTGAACCACGAAACGGTGGGGTCGAACGCCTTGCCGCCCTTGATGCGCGTGAACTCGATGGCGCGCAGCCTGCTGCCCTTGTCCTCGTCGTGGCCGATGAGGCCGGGCACGGCGTCGAGCGCCGACTGGACGGCGAGGTCGGCCATGCCCTTGATGAGGCGCAGGTCGTCGACATTAGCGGCGGCGGAGCGGGCATAGTAGCCCGATTTCTGCACCAGCGTCTTTTCCGCGCCGATGGCCTTGGAGAACTGCTTGGCGAACCAGTCGCCGACATTGATCGTGTCGAGCTTGACGTGGCCGAAGGCATCGCGCGCAAGCTCGACGCCGGCCGCGGCACGCTCGGCGACGATGGCGTCGACGCCGGCGCCTTCCGAAACGAAGATCGACACGGAGCCGTTGCGGGCCATGCGCGCCCTGAGGCGCTCGGCTTCGGCGTCGATGTCGAAGGCGAGTTCGGGGACATAGACGCCGTCCATGGCCTTGAGGTCGGCATTCATCAGGAACCCGGTGGGGAATTCGTGGTGCGCCGACAGGTGCAGATAGGCCGCGGCGGTGGCCGCCGTCAGCCAGCCGCAGTGGCGGCCCATCACCTCATGGATGATGAGCGTGTTGGGATTGGCGGTCTGTTCGTTGACGACATTGTCGAAGAAGCGCGCGCCATATTCGGCCGCCGTCCAGGCGCCGAGCGACTGCTTCACCGGAACGATGTCGTTGTCGACGGTCTTGGGCAGGCCGACAACGGTCAGGTCATGGCCGTTGGCCTTGAGATAGGCGGCCAGTTCGGCGGCCTGGGTGGAGGTGTCGTCGCCGCCGATGGTGTGCAGGATGGTCACGCCGTCGGCCACCAGCTGGCGGGCGGCAACCTCGAGCGGGTTCTGGCCTTCGCTCACCAGCCCGCGTTTCACGCAATCCTTGGCGTTCGTCACCTTGACGCGGCTGTTGCCGATCGGGGATCCGCCATAGCGGTGCAGGAGCGGCGCCTTCTCGCGCATGGCGGCGTCGACCGGCATGGAGACGCCCTTGAGCAGGCCCTGGTAGCCATTGCGGTAGCACAGCAGTTCGATGTCCGGCGCCACTTCGCTGTAGCGCTCGATCAGGCCGCCGACCGCCGAGGACAGGCACGGGGCGAGGCCGCCGGAGGTGAGCATGGCGACTTTCGGGGTCTTGGCGGACATGGCGGGCTCCTGCGCGGATGATGTCGAATTCCCCTAGCGGGATTCACGGCGACGAGAAAGCGGCGTTCGGTCGCGCTGGGGCCTCAGGCGGCGCCGATTCCGCGCAGAAGCCATCCGACAGCCCAGGCCATGGCCGACGCCGCGCCGCCGATGACCAGGGTTTCAAGCGCCGAGCGCCACCAGGGCGCCAGCGACCATTGGCTCTTGGCGGCGCCGATGAGCACGAAGACGAGCCCCGTCAGCCCCGCCGACCAGGCGAATGCATCGGGAAACCCGGCCAGATAGGGCAGAAGCGGCACGGCGCCGCACAGCACGAAGGCGGTAAATGTCGCGGACGCGGCCATCACCGGCGAGGAGTAGTTCGGCGACAGGCCGTATTCGTCGGTCAGCATCAGGTCGATCCAGGTGTCCTCGCGCGCTGTAATGGCCCTGACCGCATCTTCCAGGCTGTCGCCGGAGAGCCCCTTGGCTGCCAGGATCTGGCGAACCTCCTCGCGCTCGCCGTCCGGCTCGACTCGGATGTGCTTGCGCTCGATCTCGCGGATGCGCTCGACATCGTCGGCCACCGTCTTGGCGCCCGAATAATTGCTGGCGGCCATCGAAAACCCGTCGGCCACCAGGTTGGCGAGGCCGAGGACAAGGATCACGGTCGTGGACAATTGCGCGCCGACCACGCCGGACACGACGGCGAACGTGGTCACCGCCCCGTCGATTCCACCATAGACGAAGTCGCGCAGATAGGAGGGCCTCTGCCCGGCGGAGAGGCGCTGGGCGATGGCGTCGGCGCGGTGCGAGTGCTCAAGCGGCATGGCGTGTCCGGACCTGTTTCGCAGCCGACAGTGTCATCCGGCGCGGAGGAAAAGGGCAATTGGCGAAATGGCCGCACGGACCGGTCTTCGCACGGCGGGCAATTCGCGGTTGCCAATCCGCTCCTCCGCGGCAACAATTCCGGTGTCGCCATCAGGTCGGGGCAACCGGCGACGTGTCGTCAAATGGGAGAACCACATGAAACGCACATCTCTTGCACTGTTGCTTTTTCTCGCCGCCCAGCCAGCCCAGGCCCAGACCTGGTCGTACGATCCGGCCGGGCACGTGGCCATTCCCGCCTCGGTGGCGGGCGCCAGCGTCGCCGGCGCGATGATGGCCTGCCGCGGCGGCGAGTTTACCGTCACGCTGACCGGAGTCACCATTGGCGATGGCGCGGCCGATGCCGCTGTGGCGCTGCTGATCGACGGGAAACTGTTCGCGACGACGGCGAAGGGCGGCACGGGTGCCATCGCTGTGCCGGCCGACGCGGTACCGGGGTTGAAGACCGGGAAGCGCGTGACGTTCAGCTTTCCCTCCGGCGGCAGGACCGTGGAGACCACGTTCGCGCTGAAAGGCTCTCAGAAGGCGATCGACGCGCTGGCCGGCAATTGCGCGCCCGCCAACGTGCCGGAGAAGATCGCCGGCAATGGCGGCACGATCGAGGTCGCCGACAGCTACCAGGCCGGCCAGCTCGTCTCCGTGCCGTTTTCGATTCCGGCCAAGTCGAATTCGTTCTGGGTCGGGTTCGTCAATGTGGGCGGGGGGCCGACCGACTATCTCGGCAATGGCTATGCCTATACGTCGTCCGGCAATCCGGCGAAGATCACCGCGCCGTCGAAACCCGGACGCTATGAAGTCCGCCTGTCCGACGATACCGACAAGGTGATGCTGGTGGCCAAGACGGTCACGATCACCGATCCGGTCGCCGGTTCGGTCTCCGGACCTGCGAACGCCATCGGTGGGCAACTGATCGAAGTTGCCCACAGCGGGCCGGACGGGACCAGCAATCTCATCGCCATCCTTCCGGCCGGCGCGCGCGATTCCCGGATCAATTCGCAGCACACCAACAACACCTCCTTCAGTCCGGCCCGTTTGCGCGCGCCGCTGACCGGGGGTGACTACGAGTTGCGCTACCTGCTCGCCGTCGGCGAGGCGGCCGTCCTGGCGCGGCAACCGATCGCGATCTCGCAGGCGCCGGGCGTGGCGTTGACGGCCAGCGAAGCCACGGCCGGACAGGAATTCGCGGTCGAGCTCGGAGCGGATGCACCGCGCCTGTCGGGCGACTACATCTACATCGCGCGGCCGGGCGCGGCGGGGAACAATTACGATGGCGGGTATTTCTCGATTCCGGGTTCGGGACCGGTGAAGGCCAAGGCTCCGGCCGAGGCCGGCGCCTGGGAGATCCGCTACGTGGCACCGGACAATGGCGACTGGGCCGCGCTCGGCAGTGCCGGGTTGACGGTCAAGTAGCGTCAGGCTTGCCGTATCCGCCCGGCGTCGATG
>JBATNB010000409.1:0-3430 GCA_049290135.1 Rhizobiaceae bacterium | reverse complement strand
GGCGGGCGCGCTGGTGCTGCGCCTCGCCGTGCGGCCGGCGCCGGCCTGACGCAGGGCAGCCATGCGTTTTGGCCCGCCGCCACGCCGGCCCTTCCCTTTGCCGGCATTTTCCCCTATAGGGCCGCATCGCCGGGCCGTGCCCGGATGACAACGGCCTCCGCTGGACGACATCCCGGCCGCAGGCATCCGATCCCTTCCAGACGAAAGGAATGACCGATGTCGATCACGCCCGAGCGCAAGCAGGCGCTCATTTCCGAATTCGCCACCGTCAAGGGTGACACCGGTTCGCCGGAAATCCAGGTGGCTGTGCTTTCCGAGCGCATCAAGAACCTGACCGAGCATTTCAAGGACCACAAGAAGGACAATCATTCCCGTCGTGGTCTCCTGAAGCTCGTGTCGCAGCGCCGCCGTCTGCTCGACTATCTCAAGGGCAAGGACGAAGGTCGCTACCAGACGCTGGTCGGCAAGCTCGGCCTGCGTCGTTGAACGTCCCGGCGGGCCTCTGGTCCGCCGGTTTCGCATCGGGGCCACCGCAAGCGGTCCCCCGCAAGGCTCCCGTGGCGCATGGTGTCGCGGGATGCCGCCCATGGACGGTCATGGGGCAGGATTGAAAGCAGCCCGGAGGCGGGCTCCTCTTTGTCTTGCCCGTGGCTTGTCTGAACGAAGCCAAGGCATGAGGCGGGTCCGTGAAGGTACGGCTCGCCCGGCCGCATATGAGGACAGGACATGTTCAATCATCACAGGGTCGAAATCGACTGGGCCGGACGCCCGCTCATCCTGGAGACCGGCAAGGTCGCGCGCCAGGCCGACGGCGCCGTGCTCGCCACCTACGGCGAGACGGTCGTGCTGGCCACCATCGTCTCCATGAAGGAGCCGAAGCCGGGCGTGGATTTCTTCCCGCTCACCGTCAACTACCAGGAAAAGGCCTTCGCGGCCGGCAAGATCCCCGGCGGCTTCTTCAAGCGCGAGGGTCGTCCGAGCGAGAACGAGACGCTGGTCTCGCGCCTGATCGACCGCCCGATCCGCCCGCTGTTCGCCGACGGCTACAAGCATGACACCCAGGTCATCATCACCGTCCTGCAGCACGATCTCGAGAACAACCCGGACGTGCTGGCCCTGGTCGCCGCCTCGGCGGCGCTGACGCTGTCGGGCGTGCCGTTCATGGGCCCCGTCGGCGGCGCGCGCGTCGGCTACATCAACGGCGAGTATGTGCTCAATCCCTATGTCGACGAGATGCCGGAATCGGCGCTCGACCTCGTGGTCGCCGGCACGACGGACGCCGTGCTGATGGTGGAATCGGAAGCGCGCGAACTGTCCGAGGAAATCATGCTCGGCGCGGTGATGTTCGGCCACAAGGGCTTCCAGCCGGTCATCAACGCCATCATCAAGCTGGCCGAGGTCGCTGCCAAGGAACCGCGCGATCACACCGTTGAAGACCTCTCGGCGCTGGAAGCCGAGATGCTGGGCGTGGTCGAGGGCGACCTGCGCGCCGCCTACCGGATCACCGAGAAGCAGGCGCGCTACACCGCCGTCGACGCCGCCAAGGCGAAGGTGAAGGCGCACTTCACCCCGGCCGAGGGCGAGACCGCCACCTGGGGCGCCGACAAGGTCGCCGTGGTGTTCAAGGAACTCCAGGCCAAGATCGTGCGCTGGAACATCCTCGACACCGGCTCGCGCATCGACGGTCGCGATCTCAAGACCGTTCGCCCGATCGTCGCCGAAGTCGGCGTGCTGCCGCGCACCCATGGTTCGGCCGTGTTCACCCGCGGCGAGACCCAGGCGCTGGTGGTCACCACGCTTGGCACCGGCGAGGACGAGCAGTACGTCGATGCCCTGACCGGCACCTACAAGGAAACCTTCCTGCTGCACTACAATTTCCCGCCCTTCTCCGTGGGCGAGACCGGTCGCATGGGTTCGCCCGGCCGTCGCGAGATCGGCCACGGCAAGCTGGCCTGGCGCGCGGTCCATCCGATGCTGCCCGGCGCCGACACCTTCCCCTACACGCTGCGCGTGGTGTCCGAGATCACCGAATCCAACGGCTCCTCGTCGATGGCGACGGTCTGCGGCGCCTCGCTGGCGCTGATGGATGCCGGCGTTCCGCTGGCCCGTCCGGTGGCCGGCATTGCCATGGGCCTGATCAAGGAAGGCGAGCGCTTCGCCGTGCTTTCCGACATCCTGGGCGACGAGGACCATCTCGGCGACATGGACTTCAAGGTGGCCGGCACCGAACGCGGCATCACCTCGCTGCAGATGGACATCAAGATCGACGGCATCACCGAGGAGATCATGAAGGTCGCGCTCGGCCAGGCCAAGGACGGCCGCGTCCACATCCTCAGCGAGATGGCGTCCGCCATCACCGAGGCGCGCAAGGAACTCGGCGAGTTCGCGCCGCGCATCGAGGTCATGCACATCCCGACCGACAAGATCCGCGACGTGATCGGCTCGGGCGGCAAGGTGATCCGCGAGATCGTCGAGAAGACCGGCGCCAAGATCAACATCGAGGATGACGGCACGGTGAAGATCGCCTCGTCCAACGCCAAGGAGATCGAGGCGGCCAAGAAGTGGATCCACACCATCGTGGCCGAGCCGGAAGTCGGCGAGATCTACGAGGGCACGGTGGTCAAGACCGCCGACTTCGGCGCCTTCGTCAATTTCTTCGGCCCGCGCGACGGTCTCGTCCACATCTCCCAGCTCGCCTCCGAGCGAGTGGCCAAGACCACCGACGTGGTCAAGGAAGGCCAGAAGGTGTGGGTCAAGCTGCTCGGCTTCGACGAACGCGGCAAGGTGCGCCTGTCCATGCGCATCGTCGATCAGGCGACGGGCAAGGAAATCCCGCAGTCCGACAAGCCGAAGAAGGACAAGAAGGACGAGGACGTCGGCGAGTAAGCCAGCCGTCCGGACCGGAATACGGGGCGCGCCGGCCCGTCCGGCGCGCCCCTTTTGCTGAGGATCGACACCCATGGCGGACGACGCCGCGCGAACCCTGTTTCATCCGTTCGAAACCGGCCTGCTGCCCATGCCCGCCGCCGGCGCCCGCATTCTCGTCATCGGCCCCGGGCCGGATTTCAGCCCGCCGCGCGGCTTTGACGCCGACCTTGTCCTCGTCCAGGGTTTCCGCCCGTCCTACAATGCCCTCGCCGCGCGCGGCTTCACCGTGCTGCCGGAACCCGACCGGCGCGAGCGCTTCGATGCCGCGCTCATCCTGCTTGGCCGCCACCGCGGCGAGAATGACGAGCGGCTGCACCGGGCGGCACTCGCTGTCCGCCCCGGCGGCCTGGTCGTCGTCGCCGGCGCGAAGACCAATGGCGCCGACTCGCTGCGCAAGCGGCTGGCGGCGGCGTTTCCCGGCCTCGGCCACGCCGCCAAGCATCACGGGCTGGCGCTGTGGTTCGACCGGCCCGACGATCGCGCCGTCGACACGCTGCTGACC
>JBATNB010000408.1:0-2230 GCA_049290135.1 Rhizobiaceae bacterium | reverse complement strand
CTGCCGGCCGGATCGAGGTGGGCGAGCTTCCCGGCTAGCTTGCGCCCGGCTTCGGCGCGATCGGCGAAAAGGATCATGGCAAACTCCCTGCCGGCGTAGCAAAGCCCATCGCGCCGGGGTCCGCCTTGACCGGGCGCAAAAAAACCCGCCGGCGTCGCCGCCGGCGGGTCCATTCGGTTCAGGGCGCGGCGAACCGCGCGGCGATCACTCGCCCTTCTGCTTGCGCAGCGCGGCGCCGAGAATGTCGCCGAGCGAAGCACCGCTGTCGGTCGAGCCATACTGGGCCACGGCTTCCTTCTCCTCGGCGATTTCCAGCGCCTTGATGGAGACCTGAAGCTTGCGGGTCTTCTTGTCGAAGGCGATGACGCGGGCGTCCACCTTCTGGCCGACGGCGAAGCGTTCCGGACGCTGCTCGTCGCGGTCGCGCGACAGGTCGGAGCGCTTGATGAAGGAGTCGAGATCGTGGTCGACCAGCCTCACCTCGATACCGCCGTCCTTGATCGCGGTCACCTCGCAGGTGACGACGGCGTTCTTGCGCAGGTCGCCGGACGTCGCCGCCTCGCCGACCGCGTCGCGGCCGAGCTGCTTGATGCCGAGCGAGATGCGCTCCTTCTCGATGTCGACGTCGAGCACCTGTGCCTGGACCATCTGGCCCTTCTGGTACTCCTCGATCACCTGCTCGCCCGGGCGGTTCCAGTCGAGGTCGGAGATGTGGACCATGCCGTCGACGTCGCCGTCGAGGCCGATGAACATGCCGAACTCGGTCTTGGACTTGACCTCGCCCTCGACCACGGCGCCGACCGGATGGTTGCGCGCGAACGCCTGCCACGGGTTCTCCAGCGTCTGCTTGAGGCCGAGCGAGATGCGGCGCTTGGACGGATCGACCTCGAGCACCACGACATCGACTTCCTGGCTCGTCGACAGGATCTTGCCGGGATGCACGTTCTTCTTGGTCCAGCTCATCTCGGAGACGTGGATGAGGCCCTCGATGCCGGGCTCCAGCTCGACGAACGCACCGTAGTCGGTGATGTTGGTGACGGTGCCGCGCACCTTCTTGCCCAGCGGGAAGCGCACGCCGATCTCGGTCCAGGGATCGCTCTCGAGCTGCTTCATGCCGAGCGAGATGCGGTGGGTTTCCTGGTTGATGCGGATGATCTGCACCTTCACCGACTGGCCGATCGACAGGATCTCGGTCGGATGGTTGACGCGACGCCACGCCATGTCGGTGACATGGAGCAGGCCGTCGATGCCGCCGAGGTCGACGAACGCGCCGTAATCGGTGATGTTCTTGACCATGCCCTCGATCACGTCGCCCTCGGCCAGGTTCTGGACGAGTTCGGACCGCTGCTCGGCGCGGCTTTCCTCAAGCACGGTGCGGCGGGAGACGACGATGTTGCCGCGGCGGCGATCCATCTTGAGGATCTCGAAGGGCTGCGGCGTGTGCATGAGCGGGGAAACGTCGCGGATCGGGCGGATGTCGACCTGGCTGCGCGGCAGGAACGCCACGGCGCCGTCGAGATCGACGGTGAAGCCGCCCTTGACCTGGTTGAAGATGACGCCTTCGACGCGCTCGCCCTTGTTGAACTTCTCTTCCAGGCGCACCCAGCTTTCCTCGCGGCGCGCCTTGTCGCGGCTCAGCATCGCCTCGCCCAGCGCATTCTCGATGCGCTCGACATAGATCTCGACGGTGTCGCCGACCTTCAGGCCGCCATCGCGGCCCTTGACGCCGAATTCCTTCAGCGGCACGCGGCCCTCGACCTTCAGGCCGACGTCGATGGTCGCCATGTCTTTTTCGATGGCGGTGATTTTGCCCTTGACCACCGACCCTTCGGCCGGCTGCGAAGCGGAAAAGCTTTCGTCGAGCAGCGCGGCGAAATCGTCGCGCGACGGATTGAGACTGGACATTGGTTCTCCTGGGACGGCCCGGCTTTCTTGCAAGCCTCGGACCGGATGCGCCTGGGTTCGCGTTGCGTTTCGCATTTCCGTCCATCCGGACCCCGAACCTCAACGGGGCCGAACCCTCTTGCTGGAGGGCGTCCGGCGCGGACTTGACCGGCGGAAATGCGGCTCAGTTCCTCCGCGCGCGTTCGACGATGGCGAGCGCGGCGCGGAACGCGGCCTCTATATCCATGTCGGACGTGTCGAGCAAGTGCGCGTCGCTCGCCGGCCTGAGCGGCGAATCGGCGCGGCCGGTGTCGCGCTCGTCGCGCCGCCTGACGTCGGCCAGGAT
>JBATNB010000407.1:0-10123 GCA_049290135.1 Rhizobiaceae bacterium | reverse complement strand
AGCGTGAGCGTGCCGGTCTTGTCGAACACCACGGCGCCGGCTTCGGCGAGACGCTCGAACGCGGCGCCGTCCTTGACCATGACGCCGGCCTCGAACAGGCGCCTGGCCGCGACGACCTGGACGATCGGCACTGCGAGCCCCAGCGCGCACGGGCAGGTGATTATGAGCACGGCGACGGCGACGGTCAGCGCATGATGCCAGTCGCCGGCGACGGCCATCCAGCCGAGGAAGGCAAGGAAGGCGGTCAGGTGGACCGCCGGCGCATAGGCCTGGGCGGCGCGGTCGGCGATGCGGCGGTAGCGCGCCCTGCCGCTTTCGGCCGCCTCCATCAGGCGCATCATCTCGGCGAGGAAGGACTCCTCGGCGCGCGCGGTGGCAACGAGCACAAGCGGACCGGTGAGGTTCATGACGCCGGCGCGGACCATGGCGCCGGCGGAGGCGCCGACCGGGGCGCTTTCGCCCGACACGATCGAGCAGTCGAGGTCCGAGGCGCCTTCGGCGACGCGGCCATCGACGGGCACGCGGTCGCCGGCGGCCAGATGGATGCGCATGCCGGGGACGATGTCGGATAGCGCGATCCATTCGCGGGTTCCGCCTTCGCGTTCGACGAAGGCGCCACGCACCGCCATGCGCGCCAGCCCCTTGACCGCCGAACGGGCGCGTTCACGCATGAGATGGTCGAGTGTGCGGCCGATCAGCAGGAAGAAGAGGAGCGTCACGGCGGCGTCGAAATAGGCGTGCTCGCCGTGATTCCAGGTCTCGTAGAGACTCATCGCATAGGCCAGCGACACGCCGATGGAGATCGGCACGTCCATGTTGGTGCGGCCTTTCCGCAGCGCGGCCCAAGCCGAGACGTAGAAGATGCGACCGGCATAGACGAGCGCCGGCACCGCGATCATCGCCGACACCCAGTGGAACAGGTCGCGCGTGGCCGCCTCGGCCCCCGACCAGACCGAGACCGACAGGAGCATGATGTTGGCGGCGGCGAAGCCGGCGATGGCCAGCGCCACCAGCAACCGTTTCATCTCGCGGTCGGACTCGTCGGCGCCGAATTCGTAGAGGTGGGCGGAATAGCCGTGCGCGGCCAGCGTGGCAAACAGCGGCGGCGGGCTGTCCCCGTCGCGCCAGCGCACCGTGACCCGACGCGTCGACAGGTTGAGGCGGGCCTGCTCGACACCCGGCAGCGCGCCGAGCGCGGCTTCGATCGTGGCGATGCAGGCGCCGCAATGGGCGCCGGGCACCGACAGGTCGCTCTGGCGCACCCCGTCGCCGAGATCGCGCGACGCCGCCACGATCTCTTCCGACCGCGGACCGATCCCCTCGGCCGCGTCCAGCGGGCCTTCGGCGCCGGGCGCGCAGCAGCTCATCCGGCGCGACCCTTCTCCACGATGGTGCGGAACGTATGACGCCACGGCTGGCTTTCGCCAATGTCGGCATCGACCTCCACGACCCAGGCGCCGTCGGCGACCACGTGCGCGGCCAGCCAGCCATCGCTGTCGGGAGCAAGCGTCAGCGTGATGTCCTCGCGGTCGGAGACCGGGCGGCGGAAGGTGACGGATATGGACCGGGCCGAAACGGGCGTGCCCGAGGCGGACAGGAGGCGGAAGCGCACAGCGCCGTCGGCGACGCGGAAATCGCCCTTCCAGCCGCGGGCCAGCTGGGCGGCCGCGTCGGCGGCCTTGCCGTTGAATTCCTGGCTGGCGACGTAGGAATTCTTGACCACCAGGCCGCTCCAGGTGGAATTGGCAAACCAGGCCATCGTGAAGTTCACGGCGATGATCACGCCGAAGAACGCCAGGAGGATGGCCAGGAATTTCTTGCCGGTGAATTCGCGTTCCATGGTCGATCCCGTGCTCATTTCGCCGGCTCCGGCGCAAAGAAGGTCGCGGTGTATCTGTCGACCTCGCCGGACGGCTTGTCCACCACCTCGAAGACGAACTCCTGGCTCCGCGCCTTCGCCATGCCGGCGGGCATTTCCACGAACAGGCGGATCTGGCGCAACTTGTCCGGCTCGACCGGGATGGCCAGAGAATCGCCGGCGAGCTGATCCTCGAACCCGACCGCGCTCATGGTCGCGCCGGCAAGCCCGGTCATCGACAGCATGAAGGTGCGCTCCTCGGGAATCATGTTGAGGATCTTGACCGTATAGGCGTTGCGGACCGCGCCGCTCGACAGCGTCACGAATTGCGGGTTGCGGTCATGCAGGACGTTGAGCTCCAGCCGGTCGCGCGAGAACAGGGCGACGAGCAGGGCGACGCCGATCGCGGACCAGACGCCCATGTAGACAAAGGTGCGCGGCCGGAACAGGTGCTTGATGCGGAACAACTGCACCTTCGGCGACAGCTTGCCGTCCTCGGTGTAGATATTGCCCGGATTGATCGGCTCGGCGCCATTGTTGGTCGCCAGCTTCATGTTCTCGTTGTACTCCGACAGCGTCGCATAGGAGATCAGGCCGCGCGGCTTGCCGAGCTTGTCCATGACCGCGTCGCAGGCATCGATGCACAGCGCGCAGGTGATGCATTCGAGCTGCTGGCCGTCGCGAATGTCGATGCCCTGCGGGCAGACCACGACGCAGGCGTTGCAGTCGACGCAATCGCCGCCATGGATGCCGGCGGCGGCGGCCTTCTTGGTGCCGCGTGTGCGCGGCTCGCCGCGCCAGTCATTGTAGGTGACGACGAGCGATTCCTCGTCGAGCATGGCGGCCTGGATACGCGGCCACGGGCACATGTAGATGCAGACCTGCTCGCGCATGTACCCGGCGAAGACGAAGGTGGTCGCGGTCAGCACGCCGACGGTGATGTAGGCGACCGACGGCGCCTGGAAGGTCAGGAAGTTCATCAGAAGCGTCGGCGCGTCGGCGAAATAGAAGATCCAGGCGCCGCCGGTCGCCATGGCGATGAACAGCCAGAGCACGTTCTTGACCACGCGCTTGCCGAGCTTCGACAGGCCCCAGGGCGCCTTGTCGAGCGCGATGCGGGCGTTGCGGTCACCCTCGACGAAGCGTTCGACGACAAGGAACAGATCGGTCCAGACCGTCTGCCAGCAGGTGTATCCGCACCAGGCGCGGCCGACGATGGAGGTGATGAGGAACAGGCCGACGCCGCCCATGACCAGGAGGCCGGCGACGAAGAAGAATTCCTGCGGCCAGATCTCGATCGGGAAGAAATAGAACCGCCGGGCGGGGAAATCGATGAGCACGCCCTGGTCGGGCGCATACGGCCCGCGATCCCAGCGCAACCACGGAGTGACGTAGTAGATGCCCAGCGTGATCGCCATGACGATCCACTTGAACCGCCGGAAGTCGCCGCTGGCGCGCTTGGGGAAGACCTTCTTGCGCCGCTGGTAGAGCGGTTGCCGGGTCTTTGCCGCGTTGACGGCTTCCACCTCGACGCGTTCGATTTCCTGCTCGTTCAACATCGCGACTGTCCAGATTTCCCGCTCCGCCTATGTAGTGCGGAACGGTTCCTGCTTACAGTTTCCGGCCGAGGCCATGTTGACGCATGTCAACATCGTTCGCCACCCCGGAAAAGCGAAGGCCCGGCAATTGCCGGGCCTTGCCCTCTCCCGGAGCGGCGCGGGATCCGGGTTACTCGCCGCCGCCGAGGGAATGCACGTAGACTGCGAGCTGCTTGACGGTCGTGTCGCCAAGGCGGGCGCCCCAGGCCGGCATGACGCCATGCTGCGGCTTGGTGACCTGCGCGGCGATCGACGCTTCGTCCCGGGCATAGAGCGCGATGGCGTCGGTCAGGTTCGGCGCGCCGAAATCGCGGCCACCCTTGGCGTCGTCACCATGGCAGGATGCACAGTTCTCGGCATAGACCGTCTTGCCGGCCTCGACCTTGGCAGCGTCGACCTGCGCCCCGGTCAGGCTCGCCGCGAAGGCGGCGACCTGGCCGATCTGGTCGGCATTGAGGATGTCGGCAAAGGCCGGCATCTCGGAGATGCGGGTGTCGCCGTTGGCGTTGTCGCGGATGCCGTGCGTCAGCGTCGTGTAGATCGCGTCGGCCGAACCGCCCCACAGCCAGTCGTCGTCGTTGAGGTTCGGGAAGCCGGGCGAACCTTCGGCGCCGGAACCGTGGCACTGCACGCAATTGACCTTGAAGGCGGCCGCGCCGCCCGCCGTGGCGAACTCGCGCAGCTTGTCGTCGGCAAGGATGGCAGCCACGTCCTTGGTCGCAATGGCGTCGACGAATTCGGCCTGGGCCGCCCGGGCGGCCTTGAGGCTGTCGCTGACGTCGCCGCGGCTCGACCAGCCGAGCATGCCCTGCGTGTTCGACGACAGGAGCGGCCAGGCCGGATAGGCGACCGTGTAGGCGATCGCCCAGATGATGGTGATGTAGAAGGTCCACACCCACCAGGCCGGCAGCGGATTGTTGAGTTCGCGGATGCCGTCCCACTCGTGTCCGGTCGTGTCGACGCCGGTCACTTCGTCAATGTGCTTGTTGGCCATGGAGATCAATCCTCCTTCAAGGGGATGCGCGCCGCTTCGTCGGCCAGGGCGCGGCTGCCAGGTCTAAAGGCGAACAGGACAACGCCGATAAAGAAGAGCGCCAAGAACAGGAGCCCCCAACTGTCGGCGAACTGCCGCATTGCGGTGTAGGTTTCCATGTCGCCCTCCTAGCGATAGCCCGCCGTCTCGTCGTACTTGGAGAAGTCGACGAGGGTGCCAAGCATCTGGAGGTAGGCCACCAGCGCATCCATCTCGGTGAGTTCGGCGGGGTTGCCGTCGAAATCGCCCGTGACTGCCTTGGGATAGCGGCCAAGCAGGCCGGAGGTGTCCGCGTCAGGGTTCGCCTGGGCGGCCAGGTCGGCATCGGCATTGGCCTTCATGTCGTCCGTGTAGGGAACGCCCACGACGCTGAGCGCGCCGAGATGCCCCGGCACGTTCGTCATCTTGAGCGGCGTCGCCTTGAGGAAGGCGTAGCCGGGCATGATCGATTCGGGAACGACATCCCGGGGCTCGATCAGATGCGCCACATGCCACGCGTTCGAGTAGCGGCCGCCGACGCGCGCCAGGTCGGGCCCGGTGCGCTTCGATCCCCACTGGAACGGATGATCGTACATGGATTCCGCGGCGAGCGAGTAGTGGCCGTAGCGTTCCACCTCGTCGCGGAAAGGCCGGATCATCTGCGAATGGCATACATAGCAGCCTTCGCGGATGTAGATGTTGCGCCCGGCAAGTTCGAGCGGCGAGTAGGGACGCACGCCTTCAACCTTCTCGATGGTGTTCTCGAGGTAGAAGAGCGGTGCGATCTCGACGATGCCGCCGACGGTGACCACGAGCAGGGACGACACCAGAAGCAGCGTCGCGTTCTTCTCGAGGATTGCGTGTTTGTCGATGAGTGCCATTGTCGTGTTCCTTCGAATCCTGGGTTCCGACTGGCGTCATTCCGCCGGGGCGAGCGCGGGCTCGGAACCGGGGATCGGCTCCTCGTTGCGCTTCTTTCCAGCGATGGTCATGGCGATGTTCCAGGCCATGATCAGCGCTCCCGTCAGATAGAGCAGACCGCCGAGGGTGCGCAGCACGTAGTAGGGATACATCTTCGCCACCGACTCCGCGAAGGAGTAGACGAGGAAGCCCTGCTCATTGTACTCGCGCCACATCAGGCCCTGCTGGATGCCGGCGACCCAGAGCACCGCGGCGTAGAGCACGATGCCGAGCGTGGCGAGCCAGAAGTGCCAGGTGATGAGACGCAGGCTGTAAAGCCGGTCACGGCCCCACAGGCGCGGCACCAGGTAGTAGATGGCTCCGAAGGAGATCATGCCGACCCAGCCCAGCGCACCGGAGTGCACGTGGCCGATGGTCCAGTCGGTATAATGGCTCAGCGAGTTGACGGCCTTGATGGACATCATCGGCCCTTCGAAGGTCGACATGCCGTAGAAGGCCACCGCGATGACCATCATGCGGATGATCGGGTCGGTGCGGATCTTGTCCCAGGCGCCCGAAAGCGTCATCAGGCCGTTGATCATGCCGCCCCACGAGGGCATCCACAGCATGATGGAAAACACCATGCCGAGCGTCTGCGCCCAGTCCGGCAGCGCCGTATAGTGCAGGTGATGCGGGCCGGCCCAGATGTAGAGGAAGATCAGCGCCCAGAAGTGGACGATCGACAGCCGGTAGGAATAGACCGGCCGGCCGGCCTGCTTCGGCACGAAATAGTACATCATGCCGAGGAAGCCCGCGGTGAGGAAGAAGCCGACCGCGTTGTGGCCGTACCACCACTGGGTCAGCGCGTCCTGCACGCCGGCGAAGGCCGAGTAGCTCTTGGCGCCAAGGAAGGACACCGGCATGCTCAGATTGTTGACCAGGTGCAGCATCGCAATGGTGACGATGAAGGACAGGTAGAACCAGTTGGCCACGTAGATGTGGGGTTCCTTGCGCTTCAAGAGCGTCCCGAAGAAGACGAGCAGATAGGCGACCCAGACCACGGTGATCCAGATGTCGACATACCATTCCGGCTCGGCATATTCGCGGCCCTCGGTGATGCCGAGGAGATAGCCCGTCGCCGCCATGACGATGAAGAGCTGATAGCCCCAGAACACGAACCAGGCGAGGTTGCCGCCGAAGAGGCGGGCCCGCGTGGTGCGCTGGACCACATAGAAGGAGGTCGCCAGCAGCGCATTGCCGCCGAAGGCGAAGATGACGGCCGACGTATGCAGCGGACGGGTGCGGCCGAAGTTGAACCACGGCTCGATGTTGAGGTCCGGCCAGGCCAGCTGGGCCGCCACGATGACGCCCACCAGGAAGCCGACCACGCCCCAGAACATGGTCGCGATCGCGCCGTAGCGCGTCGGCCCGTCCATGTAGGCGTTCGGATCATCGGCGCCCGCGGTGGCGGCGCGCACGTTGCGGATCAGCACGATGCCGCCGATGGCGAGCACCGCGAAGAGGATCCACATGTGGATCCTGAACAGGTCATCGGCCGCGAAGGCCGCGCCCAGAAGCGCCAGAAGTGCGCCCAGGGCGATCAATACAGTCTCGGTCAGGTATTTCATTGTCCCGTCCCCTCTCGGCTGGAACGATTGCGCGCCAACAGCGGCGTCCTTGCCCCCACAAAGCGCATGCTTAGCACATAGGCTGGGCGAGAATGCTCCCGTGTTGATCCAAGTCAAAGCCTGAAATCGGTCGCTGCGCAAATTGGTCGCATGGAGAAAACACCGGCCACATCAGCCGCTTCCGGGAAGGTCGGGCGTCCGGCCGTGGTGCCGGGCCATGATCCGATGGCCGGGCTCGCCGCGGCCCATCTCGAACTCCTCACCCTGTGCGACACGCTGGAGGGCATCGCCGATTCGCTGCCCGGCACGCTGGACGTGCGGCTGTGCCAGGAGGCGGCCGAAACGCTGGTGCCCGTGGTCACCCGCGTCCACCGGACCGAGGAGAACGTGATCTTCCCCGCCGTGATCGGCAACCGCGCCGATTCCATGAGCAGCGAGACGGTCGAGCATCTGCGCGCCGAGCATTGCGAGGACGAGTGTTTCGCCGAGGAACTCGCCGATGCGCTGTCGCAGGCGGGCCGGCGCGACGCCCGAATCCAGCCCGAAACGCTCGGCTACATGCTGCGCGGGTTCTTCGAAGCCATGCGGCGCCACATCAATTTCGAGCGCGAACGGCTGTCGATCCTGGCGAGCCGCCTTTAGACAAGCCCGGCCCGCCCGGCCTCAGATCGAGGCGCGGCGCGCCAGGCGCTGCAGGTCCGGCACCGTCACGTGGCGGTTGTTCTCGATCTGGATGACGCCGTCCTTGCGCAGTTTCGTCACCTGACGGCTGACCGTCTCGATGGTCAGGCCGAGAAAATCGGCGATGTCGGCGCGGGTCAGCGGCAGGTCGAACACGATCGCGGTGCGCGAGATGCGCTCGGGATCGGCATGCGCGGCGATCAGCCACAGGAAGCTCGCCACCTTCTCGGCCGCCGTCTTGCGCCCGAGCGTGACCATCCATTCGCGCGCCTCGTCCAGTTCGTTCAGCGTCTGCTGCAGCAGCCGGTGCTCGAGCTCCGGCGATTCGCCGATCATGCGTTCGATCACCGACTTCGGGAACGAGCAGAGCCTGACTTCGGTGGCCGATTCCACGTCGACGGCGCTTTCCTTGCGGAACGGCCGGCCGAGGAAATCCGGCGCGAACTGCAGGCCGACGATCTGCTGGCGCCCGTCCGGCAGGGTCTTGGTCAGCTTGACCACGCCGGAGAGGATGGCGCCATAGGTCGTCACCTCGTCGGAATCGGCCATCAGGTTTTCACCCGCCTGCAGGTTCCGGCGCGTGGCATGGCGGTTGAGCGTGACCAATTGGTCGGGCGCAAGCGCTCCGCAAATGCCGCGATGGCGCGCTTCGCAGGCCTTGCAAAGCGTCGGAACCTCGGAATTGTGGATGTCCTGCCTGACTGTCATGGTTCCTTTCCGCCGCCGCCGGGGCTTGAAACGCCGTCCGACACCCTTAACTTGCCGGTTTGGCCTTGTCACAGGAAAGTTGACCGTGATCAAGGCGTTCCGGGCGGCGTGCGGACAAGGAACGCGTCGAGAGGACCAGCCGATGCAGCCAGACCTGATCCGCAAGATGAGCGCGCCGGTGCCGCGCTACACGTCGTACCCGACGGCGCCGCACTTTCATCCGGGCGTGACGGCGGACGAATACGGCCGCTGGCTTGGCGCGCTGCCCGAGGACGCGTCGATCTCGCTCTACCTTCACATTCCCTATTGCGACCAGCTGTGCTGGTTCTGCGCCTGCCATACCAAACAGACGCTGAAGTACGAACCGCTGGCCACCTATGTCGACGCGCTGATCGCCGAGATCGGCCTTGTCGGGGCCAGGGCCGCGGGGCGCGGCCGCGTGACCGCCGTGCATTATGGCGGTGGCTCGCCGACGCTGTTGATCCCGGAGGATCTCAAGCGGATCGACCGCGCCATGCGCGAGGCGTTCCGTTTCGATCCCGCCGTCGAGATCTCGGTCGAGATCGACCCGAACGACGTCAAGGCCGAGGGCTACGAGGCGCTGGCGGCCATCGGCCTGACGCGGGCAAGCCTCGGGGTGCAGGATTTCGACCCGAAGGTGCAGCAGGCGATCAATCGCATCCAGCCGTTCGAGCGCACGCGCGAGGTGATCGAGGCGGTGCGCCGGCATGGCGCGCGCTCGGTCAACATCGACCTGCTCTACGGCCTGCCGCACCAGACGCGCGACAGCGTCGAGGCAACCTTGCGCCAGGTGTTGACGCTGCGGCCCGACCGTATCGCGCTGTTCGGCTATGCGCATGTGCCGTGGATGAAGAAGCACCAGACCATGATCGACGAGGCGGTGCTGCCGGAGGCGGTGGAGCGGTTCGCGCAGTCGAACCGCGCGGCGAGCCTGCTCGCCCAGGCCGGCTACCAGGCCATCGGCATCGACCATTTCGCGCTGCCGCAGGACAGTCTCGCGGTCGCGGCGCGAAGCGGGCGCATGAAGCGCAATTTCCAGGGCTATACCGACGACGCGCCGGACGCGCTCATCGGCCTTGGCGCCTCGTCCATCGGCCAATTGCCGCAGGGCTATGTCCAGAACATGCCGGCGACCGGCGAATACCAGCGCATCGTCGGCTCCGGGCGGCTTGCGACGGTCCGCGGGTTCGCGCTCGAATCCGACGACCGGCTGCGAGCGCGGGTCATCGAGCGGCTGATGTGCGATTTCGCCTTCGAGGCCGGCGCTCTCCGCGACGAGTTCGGCGCGGGCGCCGACGATGTCATCGCCGAGGCCGGCTACCTGGCGGAGAACGATGCCGAACAGATGTTCGCGCGCGACGGCGACCATTTCTTCATCACCGACAAGGGGCGGCCGTTCGCCCGCTCGATCGCGGCGAGTTTCGATTCCTATTTCGGCTCCGGCACGGCCCGCCATTCCATGGCGGTCTGAAAGCCCGGGCCTTCCTCCTGTCATGAAACTGGGGCACGATCCGGCGATCGGGACAGGCCCGGGGATGAAGCATTGAGCATTCGCAATCTCGGTCCGGCGCTCCGGCCCCGCTCGGTCGCCGTCATCGGCGCGTCGGTGCGCGACGGCGCGGTCGGGCAGCGCATTTTCCGCGCCATTCGCGACGGCGGATTCGCCGGCCCGGTGTTGCCGGTCAACCCGAAATATGCCGATGTCGACGGCGTGCCC
>JBATNB010000406.1:0-2370 GCA_049290135.1 Rhizobiaceae bacterium | reverse complement strand
GCGCCAGCACCACGGCAATCGCGGCCACGGCGCCCGCCGCCATGGGCAACACGGCGCCGGAGCGCGGTTGCGTGGCGCCGTCCCGGCCTCTAAGCAATGTCTTCTTCACATCCCCTCGGGAGGGCCCATGGCCAAGCATTCCAACAACGGGCACGGCATCAACACGACGCTCGCCCATACCGGCAACGATCCTTTCGCTTTCCACGGATTCGTCAATCCGCCGGTGGTCCATGCCTCCACGGTGCTGTTCCCGGACGCCGAGACGATGGCCAACCGCAGCCAGCGCTATGTCTATGGCACGCGCGGCACGCCGACCTCCGATGCGCTGGCCGCCGCCTTCGACGAGCTGGAAGGCTCCGCCGGCACCATTCTTGTGCCCTCCGGCCTGGCGGCGATCACCGTGCCGCTGCTCGGGTTTCTCTCCGCGGGCGACCACCTGCTCGTCGTCGATTCGGTCTATGGGCCGACGCGCCATTTCGCCAACACGATGCTGAAGCGCCTCGGCGTCGACACCGAATATTACAACCCGGCGATCGGCGCCGGAATCGCAGCGCTGATCCGCCCGAACACCAGGGTGATCTTCACCGAGTCGCCTGGCTCCAACACCATGGAGATGCAGGACATTCCGGCCATCGTCGCAGCGGCGCGCGCGGCCGGCGACATCGTGGTGATGATGGACAACACCTGGGCGACGCCGCTCGCCTTCCGTCCGCTCGATTTCGGCGTCGACATGTCGATCCACGCGGCGACGAAATACCCGTCGGGCCATTCCGACACGCTGCTCGGCTCGGTGTCGGCCAATGAGCGCACATGGCCGCGCCTGCACGAGGCCTTCATCGCGCTCGGCTGCCCGGCCGGGCCGCAGGAGTGTTTCCAGGTGCTGCGCGGCATCCGCACCATGAAACTGCGCTTCGACACGCAGGGCGAGCACGCGCTCGCAATCGCGCGCTGGCTGGAAGGCAAGCCCGGCGTTGCCCGCGTGCTGCACCCGGCGCTGCCGTCCTTCCCCGGCCACGAGCTGTGGCGGCGCGACATGACCGGCGCGGCCGGCCTGTTCACCATCGTGCTCGACGGCGGCGGCACCGAGGCGGCGCACCGGTTCCTCAACGCCCTCACGATCTTCGGGCTCGGCTATTCCTGGGGCGGCTACGAGAGCCTCGCCGTGCATGTCTGGCTCGGCGACCGCACGGTGACCAGCGGCGACTATGCCGGCCCGCTGATCCGCCTTCAGATCGGGCTGGAGGATGTCGCGGACCTGAAGGCCGACATCGAGCGGGGATTGGCGGCTGCGGCCGGCTGAGGGCTGGCGATCCCGGCAGGACTCGAACCTGCGACCGTCGGCTTAGAAGGCCGGTGCTCTATCCAGCTGAGCTACGGGACCGCTTGGCCGGCCCGTTTACAGGAGAATGGGCCGCAAAGCCAAGTGCGGCGCCGCCCGGCCGAATGGGACGGTTTGCTTTTTGCCGGTCGGCGCCGGCCAATGATCGGGTCGCGGTCCGAAAAGCAGGCCGTCCCCGATCTGCGAGGCAGGCTTAGTGCGTCCAGGGCTGCTTGCGGTCGAAGCGGAAATTGTCGGAGTAGGACACGGCCTTCGGGCGCGCCGTCTTTTCCTCGGCGAGCCTGTAGGCGATGCCGTGGCGCTCGGCATAGGCGATCGCCTCCTCGCGGCTTGAAAACCGCAACCGCACCTGCTGGGCCATGTCGGCGGAGCCGGTGTAGCCGGTCAGCGGATCGATGCTGCGCGCGGCGGCGGGCTCGTGCTCGAGGATCCACTCGCCGGACTTGCCCTTGCCCGATTGCATGGCGGTCTTGGCGGGGCTGTAGATTCGCGCGGCCATCGGCGTGTTCTCCAGGAATGCCGCCCGTCGGAGCGGAGAGATTCGAACTCCCGACCCTCTGGTCCCAAACCAGATGCGCTACCAGGCTGCGCTACGCTCCGGACGACGGTCCAGCGGGCGATACACCGGTTTTTTGGTCCCCGCAACAGCGTCCGGTTCAAAGCGGCAGTTCGCGCTGTCCCTCGTCGAACGCGGTGATGATCTCGGCGGCGAGCGCCCGGCTGATGCGCATGCCGCGCGCCAGCGATTCCCGGTCGAGCCGCTCCACCACCGCCGCGGCGGTCGCCAGCGAACGCTCGATGCGGCGCACCAGGTAGGACACCACATGCGGCTCCACCTCGACCTGGCGGTCGGCGAACAGCTTGGCGATCACCGCCGAAAGCAGCGCGTCGTCCGGCTCGGCGATCTCGACCAGTGTCGCGGCGCGCAGCCGCGACAGCAGGTCCGGCAGGCGCACGCCCCATCCGCCGGGCGCCGACCGTGCCGTCATGAGCATGGTTCCGCCCGCGGCGCGCACCGCGTTGACCAGGTG
>JBATNB010000405.1:0-1707 GCA_049290135.1 Rhizobiaceae bacterium | reverse complement strand
CCGCGCAGGAACGCGCTGAGCGGCTCGATGTTTTCCGGCCAGATGCCGAACACCTTGTCCTCCTCGGCGTCGACCGCGACACCGAGCCGGGCAAACTGCGCCCGTGTCCCGGCGTCGATGGTCGCGGGCCTTCTCGGATCGGAGACGCCGGCGCGGGCAAAGGCCCAGACCCGGGCGGCGTCGGTCAGTTTTTTCGCCTGGCCTCTTCGCCGCGCAGCGCCTGCGCGTAGGCGTTGATCAGGCCGTTGCGGAACCACGGTTCGGCAAGTGCCGCGTCGAGGGCTTCGGCGCCGAAGGCCAGCGGCTGCCCGTCCTCGGCGACGACGTCGCGCCAGCCCTTCAGCACCCGGGCGATGAGGGCCTTCTGGCCTGCGACGATGTCGCCGCCTGTTTCCCGCTCCACCTTCTCGGCCTCGTCGAGGCTGATCGCCTCGAACAGGGCGACAAAACCGTGCTCGTCCAGCGAGCCGGGCATATCCGGCGACGGCAACCGGATGACGACCGGCCATTCGAACGTCCGCGCTCGTGCAATCCTGAACATCAGCGCACCGTGATGACGACTTCGTCGTCGCCAGCCGAAGGAACGAACATCAGCGGCAGCGCCGCGTTGAGAATGCCCTGCGTCTGGCCCTGCTCGGGCGCGCCGATCTCGACCGCCGGCGCGTCGATCTCGACGATGGCGCCGTCCGCGGCGCCGTGGCCGAAATCAAGCGTGCCGCGGGTCGAGGCGAGGTGCGTCGAGAACCAGTTCTTGACCGACAATGCGGTGGCTTCGATCACCGCCCGCCCCGTAACCTTCCGGTCGGTGATCTCGACCGTGTCGGAGCCGATGAGCAGGCGGGGTTCAACCGTGTTGCCGAAGTCAAGCGACAGGCTCTCGGCGATCGCCGCCACGCCGTGCAGGGAAAGCGTGCTGTTGGTTTTGTTGACCGGCAACGGCGTCTTGAAGCCGGTCAGCGTGACCGCCGGCACCGCCGTGTCGGTCGGGCCGTTGTAGAGACCGAGAAAGCGGAAACGGAAGCGCGGGATGCGCTGCGCGGCGAACTCCACCTGGAACCCGCCGCGCGCGCCGGTGAGCTTGTGGTTCACCCCGTCCGCGTTGAAGTAGATCGTGCCGGAATCCTGGGCCGACGACACCGGCGTATAGGCGACCTTGGTCGCAGCCGTCACCGTCTCGGCCATGCCGCACATGCGCAGCAGTACGCCCCAGGCCGGCGCCGTGCCCTTGGCGCCGGACGACGCCGCTTCGACCGACCCCTCGAATATCACATGCGTGGCGACAGGAATGTTGCCCTGGTGACCGAAGGCCGGCGTCAGCAGATTACGCTCCTCCGCGCCGCCGGCGATCGGCGTGATCGACACGTCGGTCATCAGCATGGCGTTGGCGCCGCCGGTCGGTACCGGATCGGTGGCATAGGCGGTCTCGCGCTTGGCGAGAACCGCAAGCTTGCGGTAGTAGCGGGCCATCTCACTTCACCTTCTTTTTCGGGGCTTCCGCCGGCATCTCGGCCGGTGGCGGGGTCGGCCTGGTCGCTTCCTCGACCAGGCGCTCCTCGCCGGTCACCGGATCGATCTCGTAGCGCCCGCCGGCGCGCGAGCCACTGGCGACAGTGTTTTCCGTTCGGGTCATGTCAGGATCCTCACGCTTCGTTCGATGGAAAAATCGGCCTGGTAAAGCACGCTGCCGCCATCGGCCGAGATCAGCGC
>JBATNB010000404.1:0-3069 GCA_049290135.1 Rhizobiaceae bacterium | reverse complement strand
GCGCCGGAGAGCGCGAACACCGCGCCGAAGGCGACTGCGACCACGCGGCCGATGATCGCCCAGCCGGCGACCGCCGCGTCGCCGAAGCCGGCGATCGAGCGGGTCACGAAGGCGTTGCCGAACGGCGTGGCCAACTGGGTCATAATGGCGGGAAACGCGATGGCAAAGAACGGGCGCACCGACAGCGACAGCGTCTCGCGGTTCGGGGTCGCCACCAGGCGGTGGACCGAGGAGGCGCCGTGGAAGCCGATGGCCAGGAGCACGAAGCGGGAAATCACCGTCGAGATCGCCGCGCCCGTCAGCCGCAGGTCGAGCAGGAAGATCAGGATCGGGTCGAAGATGGCCGCCGCGAGCGCCGCGCCGAGGGTCACGTACATGGCACGCCGTGCATCGCCGGCGGCCCGCAGAATGCCCGATGCCGCCATGCCGACGGCGAGCGCCGGTCCCGACGGCAGCACGATCTGCATGAAGAAGGTCGCCAGGTCGAGTGTCGTTCCGGTGGCGCCGAGCAATTGCAGCATCGGGCGCAGGAACGGGAACAGCACCGCGGCGACGACAGTCGAAACGGCGAGCGTGAGCAGCAGCGACGTGCCGCCGAGCATGGCGGCGCGCTCGCGGTCGCGTTGGCCGATGGCGCGCGCCGTCAACGCCGATGTCGCCACGGTGAGGCCGATGGCGAACGATGTCGTCATGAACATCACGATCCCGGCGAAACCGACGGCCGCGGCGAGTTCGGCCACGCCGAGGCGCGAAATGTAGAACAGGTTCAGCGCATCGACCGCGAACACGGCCACCAGGCCGACGGATCCGGTCGCCGTCATCACCAGGACATGCCGCAGCACCGAGCCTTCGGTGAAGGCCGCTTGCGATCGTGCGTTCATGGTCAGATCTTTTCCTGTTCGCCGATTTCGCCGACGGCGTCGGGATCGAGCCGTCGCGATTCGCGCGCCGGCTTGATGAGGGGTTCGGGCGTGGTGGGCCGCCGGTAGAGCAGGTCGCGCCCGGCCGCGATGCCTTCGCGCTGCTGCAGTTTCAGCCGCTCCTCGTCGCGCTGGCGCACATCGTCGATGATTTCGGCCGCCGCGAGGTCCGCCGTTCCGAGGCCTTCCAGCGTGCGCCGGCCGAACAGCAGCGCCGATTCCAGCGTCTCGCGCAATTCGTAGTCGACGCCTGCCTGGCGCAGCGCCAGCGAATGCGTCCGGTCGTAGGAGCGCACGAACAGCCGCGTTTCGGCGAATTCCGACTGGATCAGCGTGACGATGCGGCTCGTCGTATCCTTGTCGTTGGTACACACGGCCACGATGCGCGCCCGCCTGATCCCGGCAGCCTCGAGCACTTCGCGACGCCTGCCGTCGCCGAAATAGATCTTGAAGCCGAAGCGCGCCACCGTGCGCACGCGCTCGGCCGAATTGTCGATGACCGTCACATCGATGCCCCCGGCCAGCAGGGTCTGGGCGACAATCTGGCCGAACCGGGAAAACCCGATGAGGAGCACGTCGGATCCGGCGTTCTCGAATTTCTCGTCCATGGTTTCGGCCGGCGCATGCACGACGAAACGCTTCGCAAGGCTCACCGCCAGCGGCGTGAGTGCCATGGACAAGGTCACCGTGGCGATGAACAGCGACGCCGCGGCCGGTGCGACGATCCCGGCGGCCGTCGCCGCGGTGAACAGCACGAAGGCGAATTCGCCGCCCTGCGACAGGAGTGCCGCGATCCGCAGCGCATCATTGTGACGCGCGCCGCCCATCCGGGTGATGACGTAGAGGATCAGCGCCTTTGTCAGCATCAATGTCGGCACGGCGAGGACGAGGAATCCCCAGCGGTCGAGAATCACGGCGAGATCGAGCGACATGCCGACCGCCATGAAGAACAGGCCGAGCAGCAGGCCGCGGAACGGCTCGATGTCGGCCTCGAGTTCGTGGCGGAAGGACGATTCGGCCATCAGCACCCCGGCCACGAATGCGCCCATGCCCATCGACAGGCCGGCCTGCCCGGCAAGCCACGCAGCGCCGAGCACGACGAGGAGCGTCGCCGCGATCATCGCCTCGCGCGCCTGGGACGAGGCGATGATCCGGAACAACGGGTTGAGCAGGTAGCGCCCGGCAAGGATGATTCCCACCAGCGCGGCCGCGGCGATGGCCAGCCCCGGCGCGGAAAAGCCGTCGCTGGTTTCGCCGTGCGGCGCAAGCAACGGCACCAGCAGCAGCAGCGGCACGATCGCCATGTCCTGCAGCAGCAGGATCGAAAACGCGGTCTGGCCGCGCGGCAGGTTGCGCGCGCCTTCCTGCTCCAGAAGCTGCATGGCGAACGCCGTCGACGACAGCGCCATGCCGAAGCCGCCGATGACGGCGGCGGCCATGCTTTCGCCGAAGCCGAATCGCCCGATCGCGGCGAGCACCAGGCCGGTGATGGCGACCTGCGCGGTGCCGAGGCCGAAGATCGCCCGCCGCAGCGACCACAGGCGGGACGGCTTCAGTTCCAGGCCGATCACGAACAGCAGGAACACCACGCCGAGTTCGCCGAACTTGAGGATTTCCTCTGGCTCGGAGATGAGGCGCGCGATCGGGCCGATCACCGCGCCCGCGGCAAGGTAGCCCAGCACCGTGCCCAGTCCGATGCGCTTGAAGACCGGCGCGGCAATGACAGCCCCGGCAAGCAGCAGGAGCGCCTCGTTATACAGGCTTGTCGCCGCTTCCGCCGCCATGTTTCCCCGGTTCCGCCTCCGCCCATTGCGCCCGGCGCAGTTGGACCATAGATGAGAGCCTCGCCACGGCCGCCGCGGCCGCTTCAGGATCAGTCCGACACACCGCTATCCCATGAACGACAAACGCGCCACCGACAAGCTTGCCGATCGCGTCGCTTCCCTGGTGGAGGCGGCGCGGCGCGCCGGCGCCGACGCGGCGGACGCGGTTGCCATGCGGTCGGGATCGCGCTCGGTATCCGTGCGGCTGGGCAAGGTGGAAGGGACCGAA
Organism: Rhizobiaceae bacterium; assembly: GCA_049290135.1. Lineage (GTDB taxonomy): Bacteria > Pseudomonadota > Alphaproteobacteria > Rhizobiales > Rhizobiaceae > JADJTR01. The sequence goes on along the minus strand of JBATNB010000404.1, from coordinate 97 downwards.
GCGTCGGAATCCGACGATCTGTCGCTGCGCGTCTTCGTCGGGCGACGCGTCGCCTCGGTCTCGGCGAACGCCGGCGCCGACCCGACCGAACTGGCCG
>JBATNB010000403.1:0-6204 GCA_049290135.1 Rhizobiaceae bacterium | reverse complement strand
GTTGGTGCAGATGGCCAGCGCGAAACCGGCGGCGGCGAACCGCTCCAGGGCGGCGCGCGCGCCGGGAAAGCACGCCGAACGGCCGGGAAGATTGTCGCCATAGTGGGACAGGAAAAGGGTGTTGAGGTCGTCGAGTTCCGGATCGGCGAAACGGCGACCCGACCGCGCCGCGGCCAGTTCGATCATGACGCGGCCGCCGCGCCCGGCATGCGGGCGCAGGAACAGTTCGTCGACCGGCGGCAGGTCCCTGGTGCCGATGGCATGGTTGACGCTGTCGATCAGATCGGGCGCGGTGTCGACGAGCGTGCCGTCGAGGTCGAAGACAAGGATCGGGCGCACGTGCGGGCTCCTGGACAGGCGACTGGGCGAGGCCGCCGGCCTAGCGGGTTCGGCCGGCGCAGGCAAGCGGCGCTTCGCCGCCTTGCGCGGCGCGGAAAAACCGCCCATTTACCGGGCGATTCATCTGCGAGGTTGGATGTGGACGCTCGTCAACTGAAGATCGAGGCGGCGCGCGCGGCGCTCGAACACGTGTCGGACGGCATGAAGCTCGGCATCGGCACCGGCTCCACGGCCGAGGAGTTCGTGCGGCTCCTGGCCGAACGCGTGGCCGGCGGGATGCGGATCGTCGGCGTGCCGACATCGGAGCGCACGGCGAAGCTCTGCCGCGAACTGGCCGTGCCGCTGGCGACGCTGGAGGAAGAGCCGGCGCTCGATCTCACCATCGATGGCGCCGACGAGCTGGATGCGCACCTCAATCTGGTGAAGGGCGGCGGCGGGGCGCTGTTGCGCGAGAAGATCGTCGCGGCGGCGTCGAAGGCGATGATCGTGATTGCCGACGGCTCGAAGGTGGTGGAAACGCTCGGCCGGTTTCCGCTGCCCATCGAAGTCAACCGGTTCGGCCTGGCCGCCACGACCCTGGCGATCGGCGACGCGGCTTCGCGGCTCGGGCTGTCCGGTGCGCTGGCCCTGCGCGGCGGCGACGACCCGTTCGTCACCGATGGCGGCCATCTCATCCTCGATGCATCTTTTGGCCGCATTCGCGACCCAGAAGCGCTCTCCAACGCACTGCACCTTGTGCCGGGCGTCGTGGAGCACGGGCTGTTCATCGGCCTTGCGACGCGCGCCATCATTGCTTTCCCCGACGGCGTCAGGCAAATGACGCCCGTCCCAAACGACAGGGAGTTCCGTTCGTCATGACCTTTGCATCCCGAATCCTTCGTCCGATGGCCGCCGCGCTCGTGCTTTCGGTGGCCGGCCCGGCTTTCGCGCAGGAGATTTCCGACGCGCATATCGCCGCCGCCCGTTCGGCGATCTCGGCGATCCACGCCACGGACCAGTTCGACGCCATCCTTCCGCAGGCCGCGGACGCGCTCAAGGCCGAACTGATCCAGCGCAACCCGAACCTGACCGACCTCATCGTCAACGTCGTGGACAAGAACGCGCTCGCGCTCGCCTCCCGCCGCGCCGACCTGGAGAAGGAGGCGGCGCTGGTCTATGCCAAGGCGTTCGCCGAACAGGAGTTGAAGGACATCGCCGCCTTCTATTCGACCGAGACCGGCAAGAAGCTGATTTCGGAAGGCCCGATCGCCACGCGCAAGCTGCACGAGGCCGTCGACATCTGGCAGAACGGGCTGGCGCGCGATCTCGCCGAAACGGTGGCCAAGGAACTCGAGGCCGCCGCGCCGGCGGCGCCGGCCCAGCCGCAGCAGTAACGCTCGCAGCAACCGAACGTGACAGCCCGGCCGAGCGGCCGGGCTTTTCTTTTTGGCGCGCAGGGTCTACGCCCGCCCTGACTTTTCCGGGAGCAGGCGATGACCGCATACGACTACGACCTCCTTGTCATCGGTGGCGGGTCCGGCGGCGTGCGCGCCGCCCGGGTCAGCGCGACGCTGGGCAAGCGCGTGGCCATCGCCGAGGAATCGCGCTTCGGCGGCACCTGCGTGATCCGCGGATGCGTGCCGAAAAAGCTCTATGTCCTTGCCGGCGAGTTCGCCGAACATTTCCATGACGCGGCGGGCTTCGGCTGGACCGTCGGCGAGACCTCGTTCGACTGGCCGTCGCTGGTGGCGGCGAAGGAAAAGGAGATCACCCGGCTCGAAGGCCTCTACCGCAAGGGCCTGGACAATGCCGGGGTGAAGTTGTTCCCGACGCGCGCCGAGCTCGTCGACGCCCACACGGTGCGCCTCGCGGCGGAAAACCACACGGTCACGGCCGAGACGATCCTGATCGCCACCGGCGGGCGCTCCAACCCGCATTCGGCCTTGCCCGGCCATGAGCTGTGCATCTCGTCGACCGAGGCGTTCGACCTGGCGCAATTGCCGCGCGCCATCGTGATCGAGGGCGGCGGCTACATCGCCGTCGAGTTCGCCGGCGTGTTCAACGCGCTCGGGGTGAAGACGACGCTGGTCTATCGCGGGCGGGAAGTGCTCTCGCGCTTCGACGGCGACATGCGGGCGGGACTGCACCGGGCGCTCGAAGCGCGCGGCGTGCGCATCCTCACCGAGACCGTGCTCGAGGGCGTGCGGCGCGGCGACGATGGCCGGCTGCATGCCATCACCAGCGGCGGCGAGGCGCTGGATGCCGACCAGGTGATGCTCGCCGTCGGCCGGCTGCCCAACACCGAGGGGCTGGGCCTCGACAGGGCGGGGGTAGCGACCGATGCGCTCGGGGCGATCACCGTCGATGTCCATTCGCGCACGACGCAGCCCAACATCTACGCCATCGGCGACGTGACCAACCGCTTCCAGCTGACGCCGGTGGCAATCCACGAGGCGATGTGTTTCGTCGATACGGTCTGGCGCGGCAAGCCCACGGCGCCCGACCACGAGATGATCGCGACGGCGGTGTTCTCGCGGCCGGAGATCGGCACGGTGGGGCTGACGGAGGAGGCGGCGGCGCGGGCGTTCAGCGACATCGAGGTCTATCGCGCCGAGTTCAGGCCGATGAAGGCCACCCTGTCGGGTTCGAGCGAACGGATGATCATGAAGCTGATCGTCGACGCGGCGACCCGCAAGGTGCTCGGCGCCCATGTGCTCGGCGCGGATGCGGGGGAGATGGCGCAGCTCCTGGCAATCCCGCTGAAGATGGGCGCGACGAAGGACGATTTCGATCGGACGATGGCGGTGCATCCGACGGCGGCGGAGGAACTCGTCACCATGTATCAGCCCTCATACAGGGTGAGGAACGGCCAGCGCGTGTGAGGCGATGCGTCGCGCTGGAAGCGTTTGCAGCGACGGTGCCGCCTTCCTACCTGCCGGCTTCGGGCGCATGGTCTCCAGGTCGCGCGTCCCAGAATTCGCATGAAAGGAAGCCTGCTTGTCCGATTTTCTCCTCGCGCATGAATCGCCGATCCGGCTGTCCTTCTTCGTCGGCATTCTCGTCATCATGGCGCTGTGGGAAGTGGCGGCGCCGCAGCGGCGGCGGGAGATCCCGCGGCTTCTGCGCTGGACCAACAATCTCGGCGTCGTCGTTCTCGACACGCTGCTGGTGCGGCTGACGTTCCCGGTGGTCGCCGTCGGCATGGCCGCCATCGCGCAGGCGAACGGCTTCGGCCTGTTCAACGTGTTCGCCATCCCCTCCTGGCTCGCCTTCATCCTCGCGGTCCTGGCGCTCGACCTCGCCATCTACCTGCAGCATGTGATGTTCCATGCCGTGCCGGCGCTGTGGCGGCTGCATCGCATGCACCACGCCGACCTCGAATATGACGTGACCACGGGCCTGCGCTTCCATCCGGTGGAAATCCTGATGTCGATGGGCATCAAGCTGGCGGTCGTCGCCGTGCTCGGCCCGCCCGCCGCCGCCGTGCTCGTGTTCGAGGTGCTGCTGAATGCCACCGCCATGTTCAATCACGGCAACATCCGCCTGCCGGGCGGCGTCGACCGGGTGCTGCGGCTGTTCATGGTGACGCCGGACATGCACCGCGTGCACCATTCGATCATTCCGGCGGAGACGAACTCCAATTTCGGCTTCAACCTGACCTGGTGGGACAGGCTGCTCGGCACCTACAAGGCCGAGCCGTCGCACGGCCAGCAGGGCATGACCATCGGCATCGAGCAGTTCCGCACCCGGCGCGACCTGTGGCTCGACCGCATGCTGATCCAGCCCGTCCTCGGTCCGGCCAGCGGCTACGCCATCAACCGCGACGAGGATGACAGCGGCCGCGGCGGCTGAATTAATTCAATTCCCGATACGACTTGAATAAATAATTCGCCTGCGGTATCGGAACGCCACGATCCCGCATTGAAAGCGCATGCCATGGACATCCCGACACTCACCGGCCGCCAGATCAAGTACATCCGCTCCATGCTCGACCTGACACAGGCCGAGCTGGCGAGCCGGGCCGGGGTCTCGCAGCCGACGATCTACCGCATGGAGATCGATCCCAACAAGCAGCACCAGTCGATCCCGGTACTGCGGATCAAGGCGCTGGCGGAGGAACACCTGATCCACGTGCCCGACCATGGCTCGTTCATGGAGCGGCCGCTGGCCAGGGCGGAACGGGCGGGCGCGGCGCATTCCGACGACGACTGGGCGCCGGCGTCGTGGCGGACGCGGCCGATCAGCCAGGTCCCGCACTATCCCGATCCGCGCAGTCTTTCCGACGTGGAGGACCGGTTGCGCTCGTGGCCGCCGCTTGTGTTCGCCGGCGAGGCGAGGGCGCTCCGGCGGTCGCTGGCCCAGGTGGCCAACGGCCAGGGTTTCCTGCTGCAGGGCGGCGATTGCGCCGAGAGCTTCGCCGAGCATGGCGCCGACAACATCCGCGACTTCTTCCGGGTGTTCCTGCAGATGGCAGTGGTGCTGACCTTTGCCGGGGCGCAGCCGGTGGTGAAGGTCGGGCGCATCGCCGGCCAGTTCGCCAAGCCGCGTTCGTCCGATACCGAGACGCGCGACGGCGTGACACTGCCCTCCTATCGCGGCGACATCATCAACGGCATCGATTTCACCGAAGCGGCGCGCATTCCCGACCCGAACCGGCAGGAAATGGCCTACCGCCAGTCGGCGGCCACGCTCAACCTTTTGCGCGCCTTCGCGCAGGGCGGCTACGCCTCGCTCGACAATGTGCACAGCTGGATGCTCGGGTTCGTCTCCGACAGCCCGCAGCGCAATCGCTACGAGGCGCTGGCGGCGCGCATTTCGGAGACCATGGACTTCATGCGCGCCATCGGCATCACCGCCGACACGCACGAGGGGCTGCGGGAAACCGACCTCTACACCAGCCACGAGGCGCTGCTTCTGGGCTACGAGGAAGCGCTGACGCGCAACGATTCCACCTCGGGCGACTGGTATGCGACGTCCGGGCACATGATCTGGATCGGCGATCGCACCCGCCAGCTTGACCATGCGCATGTCGAATTCTGCCGCGGCATCAAGAACCCGGTCGGCCTGAAGCTCGGCCCGTCCACCGAGACCGACGACATGATCCGGCTGATCGACCGGCTCAACCCGGAGAACGAGGCCGGCAGGCTCACGCTGATCACGCGTTTCGGCTCGGACAAGGCCGGCGACCACCTGCCGCGGCTGGTGCGGGCGGTGGAGAAGGAAGGCCGCACGGTGGTGTGGTCGTGCGATCCCATGCACGGCAACACGATTACCGCCAATGGATACAAGACGCGGCCGTTCGAGCGGATCCTGCGCGAGGTCACCACCTTCTTCGAGGTGCATCGCGCCGAAGGCACCTATCCCGGCGGCATCCACATCGAGATGACGGGCAAGAACGTCACCGAGTGCATGGGCGGGGCGCGGGCGATCTCGGCCGACAATCTCGGCGACCAGTACGACACGGCCTGCGATCCCAGGCTCAATGCCGAGCAGGCGCTCGAACTGGCGTTCCTGACGGCCGAGCTTCTCAAGAAGGGCCGACCGGAGGGCGAGGTGCGCGAGGCGGCGGAGTAGGGGCTGCGAACGCGATTCCGGTTGCGCCGGCAACCATCTGAATTTCCTGTTTTTTCGTCCGCCGGCTCACAGGTACCATTCATACTCCTGGCGCGAGATCGTTTCCATGAAGGCGGCATGCTCGGCCTCCTTCACGGTGGCGTAGATGGCGGGATAATCGGCACCGAGCCAGCGCGGCAGGATTTCGGCGGCGCGCAAGGCGGCGAGCGCGTCCGGAAAGGTCAGGGGCAGGGTCGGGTCGATTTCGGCCCCGGCATTGCCGCTGGCCGGGGCGGATGGCGCGACCGGCGCGGCAAGGCCGTGGTGCATGCC
>JBATNB010000402.1:0-1629 GCA_049290135.1 Rhizobiaceae bacterium | reverse complement strand
GCCCTGAACGACACGCTGCGCCTCGACGCCGCGGAGGCGGCCGCCGAGAGCCCCGCGCTGCTGACGCCCGTGGCCGGACTGGAGTTGATCGCCTGGGCGGGCGCGACGGAACGGGCCGAGTTCGTGCGCCAGAACGCGCTCATCGCGTCGCTCTGGCTCGGCCTTGGCGCGCGCACCGAAGCTGTTCTGGAGCCCGACCGCCATCATTTCGATGTCGTCGATGGCCTGGCGGATCCCGCCCATCCGCTGACGGCGGCAATCGCCGGCGGCGTCTGAGACGATGCCGGGCGCGAGATCGGTCGGGGAGGGGGAAGGCAAGTGGTACGGTTGGGTGGATTCGAACCACCGACCTCAGGAGCCACAATCCTGCGCTCTAACCAACTGAGCTACAACCGCACGGGCCTTGATGGCTGGCTCCCTTACGGGTTCACCGCGGATTTTTCAAGCGGCTTGCCGCGTCGGCGCAAAAGGAAAAGGCCGGGGGGAGGACCCGGCCTTTTCTTCACAAATGGGATCGGCGGGAGGAGGAGACCGATCCCGCCGCGACGCACGCGGGAGGAGGTGCGGCGCCGCGGAACTGCCGTTGCCTGATCAGGCGGCCTTGACCACCTTCAGCGCCTTGTCGAAGGCGGCCTTGACCGGAGCGGACGCCTTGTCGGCGGCCTCGGTGCCCACGGTCTGCATTTCCTTGGCCTGGTCGGCGAACATCTCGGCCTGCTTGCGCATGAAAGCCGACGAAAGTTCCACGACCTCGGCGAACGACTTGGCGCCGACCAGCTTTTCCATGTGGCTGAAGCCGGCTTCGGTGTTGGCGCGCATCGCGCCGAGCATCGCCATCGTCAGCTTCGAGCCGGCATCGCGGGTGGTCTCGATGGAGGTTTCCATGGCCTTCTGGGCTTCCTCGGCGCCGTCCTTGATCCGGGCATAGGCTTCCTTGGACTGCTCCAGGCCCTTCTCGGCGAAGGCGCGCATCTGGTCGGTCATGCCGGAGGCGTCGAAGGCGGGGAATTCGAAGGTTTCGGCGGTCTTGGTGGTCTTGGCCATGGTCGGGTCCTTTCCGAACTGGAATCTGTCGCTGCGCTGAGCGTTGGGGAGCGTATAGCGCGATTCATTGTGCATTGCAACATGGATTTTGCATTGCACACACGATTAACCACCCCGCCGAAATGCCGCCGCCCCGGCAGGAACGGAATGGACGCGGCGCGCCGGTGGTTTTATTAAGGAAAGGTAAAGACCGGCCAATCGCCTGGACGGTCGGAAGGTATTGCGTGGGAATGGCGACGGGCGGTTATTCGTTCATAGACATCGCGGTGATGGACACGGTGCGCGACAGGTTCGCCGCCGGGGACGCGCTCGTGCTTCTCGATACCGCGCTGGAAGCCATCCTCTGGGTCAATGGCGCCGGCGCGGCGCTGGCCGGCCTGGACGATCTGGAAGCGGCCATCGGGGCGCCGAGCGGGTTGTCGCCCGTGGCCCGGCGGCAGATCATGGCGGTGTCCGGATATCCCGCCATCGGCGAAAACCGCAACATCCTGGTTCGCCCGGGCGGCAATTGGGGGCAGGGCCTGCTGCCGTTTCGCGCCAGCGCGGTGCGGCTTCCCAATGGCGCCAACGCCATCCTGCTGGCGC
>JBATNB010000401.1:0-2946 GCA_049290135.1 Rhizobiaceae bacterium | reverse complement strand
ATATGGCACGAAGAACCCGTTCTTCGACCGGCTCGCCGAGGCCAAGCTCGCCGAACTCGGCCCCGCCTGCGCCGCCCGGACCGCCGCGCGGCCGGTGCGCGAGATCGTCTCGGAAATCCAGGGCATCCTGAAGCAGGCCTCCTGCTATTCCGGCGCCGTCGATGGCGTCTGGGGCCCGCGCACCCGCAACGCGCTCGGCGAGTTCGCCCGCAAGGCCAACCGGGCGCTCGGCAGCGGTGAACCCGACGAGAAGGTGGCCGAGACCGTGCGCGCCATCGAGGGCGTCAACTGCGAGGCGGCCGAGCAGCCGCGACAGGCGGCGAAGGATCCGGTGAGCAACACCGCGCCGAAGGTCAGCAAGACCGTGACCAAGGCGCCGGTCGTCGCCCCGAAGACCACGACCCCGAAGGTCACCGCGCCCAAGACCACCACGGCCAAGGCGCCGGCGGCGGCGACGAAGCCCAACGCCCGGACCTATTCCTACAAGGTCTGGTCCACCGGCTCGATCCCGCGCGGCTCCACCTATTCCAAGTCGGTGCCGCCCTACGGCACGCTGACCTGCACGGAACCGCTCGACGGCCATGGCGACCGCAATTGCTCCTGGCGCTGACCGGCGGATGAACGCCACCGCCAGGAGACCGGGAACGTCATGCTGAACGCGCTGGAACAGTTCCTCCGGGAGGCGCCGCTCTTCGTGTTCCTGTTCGCCTTCGGCATCCCGGCGCTGATCGCGGGGGGATCGCTTTTCGCCGCCTTCTGGGCCTGGCGCAACGCTCGCGCCATCGCATCGACGCCCGCCGTGCGCGCCGCCGCGGCTGAGCCGGGCTACCGGCTGGTGGAAGGCCGGCTGGATGACAAGACCTCGACCCGCGCCCCGCTCACCGGGCGTCCCTGCGTCTGGTGGACGATGAAGATCGAGGAATCCGTGCGCTCGATCGACAGCGACCGGCGCTCGGACCGGCGCTGGAACCTGGTGCGCGAAAGCAGCAGCCGCAAGCCGCTCGTCCTTGCCGACGGCGCGACGCGCATCACGGTCGATCCGCAAGGCGCCATCGTCTATCCCTCCGCCTGGAGCGAATGGTATGGCGCCAACGAAACGCCCGCGGATCGCGATCCGGCGCTCAACCCCGGCACGGACACGCCCGGTGGCGGCGGACGCATCGAAGTGATGAGCGATCCCGAGCGCCGTTTCCGCTATCAGGAACGTTATGTCTTCGCCGCCGAGCCGATGTTCGCCCTCGGCGACGTCAGGGCCGGGCCGCGCGGCCTGGCGATCGGCAAGCCGGCCGGGCGCAAGCCCTTCATCCTGTCCGTGCGCAGCCCGTCGGACATTTCCGCCGAAAACGGCCTCGCCGTGCAGGGCGGCCTGATCGTGGCCATTGTCTTCGCCGGCATTGCGCTCGCCGTGCTGAAACTGCGCTACGGCTGACACGCCTTTCGTCGCTTTGCCACGCACCGCCGGGCGGGTTATGACTGGCCCGGCATGGGGCGCCGGCGGCTTCGGGACCGGCTCGGAGGGGACATGGAACGACCGGACATACCGGCCGGGCTGCCGGACGACATCGAGGACAGGAAGGCGACCGCCGAGGCCTGGTTCCAGGAATTGCGCGACCGGATCCGCGCCGCGCTGGAAAAGATCGAGGACGAACTGACCGGCCCGCTGTCGGACCGGCCGGCGGGCCGTTTCACCGCGAAGGAATGGGGCCGCGACGGCGGCAAGGGCGGCGGCGGCGTCATGTCGATGCTGGAAGGGCGCGTGTTCGAGAAGGCCGGCGTCCACACGTCCACCGTCCACGGCGAGTTCTCGCCCGAATTCCGCAAGCAGATTCCCGGCGCCGAGGAGGATCCCCGCTTCTGGGCCTCCGGCATCTCCCTCATCATCCACCCGTGGAACCCCAACGTCCCGGCCGTGCACATGAATACGCGCATGGTCGTCACCTCGCGCTGGTGGTTCGGTGGCGGCGCCGACCTGACCCCGGTGCTCGATCGCCGCCGCACCCAGGCCGACCCTGACTCGCGCACCTTCCACCAGGCCATGCAGTTTGCCTGCACCAAGCATCCCGGCGTCGATTATGCGCGCTACAAGGCCTGGTGCGACGAGTATTTCTACCTGCCGCACCGCAAGGAGCCGCGCGGCATCGGCGGCATCTTCTATGACTGGCGCCACACCGATCCGCAGCTTGGCGGCTGGGAGGCGGATTTCCGCTTCACCCAGGATGTCGGGCGCTCGTTCCTCGTCGTCTATCCGCTGCTCGTACGCCGCAACTTCAACGAACCCTGGAGCGATGCCGACCGCGAGGAACAGCTGGTGCGCCGTGGCCGCTACGTGGAGTTCAACCTGCTCTACGACCGCGGCACGACCTTCGGGCTGAAGACCGGCGGCAACGTCGAATCGATCCTGTCGTCGATGCCGCCGATGGTCAGATGGCCCTGATCGGGCGCCGGATTTGATCCGGTCGTTTGTCAGTTGTCACGGTTCGGCGTTATCATGGCGTCGTCGGAAAACAGGGAGAACGAAAATGAAGACCTATCATTGCGGCTCGCTGGTTCCCGGATGCGACTGGCACACCCGCCACGAGGACGAGGCGGAAGTGATGCGCCGGGCCGTGGAGCACATGCGCGAAACCCATGGCGAGCAGATCATCCGCGAAACGATGGTCGAGGCGATCCGCGCCAAGATCGAGGACGCCAAGCCCGGCTGATCGGTTCAGCCCGGCGCCAGCGCCATCGCCATCAGCGCCTCGCGATCGAGGGTGAAGCCGGAATCGGCCCAGCGGGTCGAAAGCCGCTGCATGGTCGCGCCGAGTTGCGGGCCGGGGGCGATGCCGAGCGCCAGAAGGTCGACGCCCCGGAGCGGAAACACCGGATGGGTCCAGGCGTCGGCGTGAGCAAGCAGCCGCGCATAGGCGTCCGCCTCGCCGGCCGCCTTGGCGCTTTCGCGTGCCT
>JBATNB010000400.1:0-2394 GCA_049290135.1 Rhizobiaceae bacterium | reverse complement strand
GTGATGGCCATGTTCCCGATCTTCTACGCAGTGATCGAGAACGATTTACGGCGGGTGCTGGCTTATAGCATGAACAACCAGCTTGGTTTTATGGTGGTGGGCATTGGGATCGGTACGCCACTGGGTTTAGATGGCGCGGTGGCGCACGCCTTTGCCGATATTCTGTTCAAGGCGCTGTTGTTCATGAGCATGGGCGCGGTGTTGTTGCGCGCCGGTACGGTCAATGGTTCGGAATTGGGTGGCCTCTACAAGTCCATGCCGTTGACCGCCGGATTGTGCATGGTTGGCGCGGCGTCGATTTCCGCCTTCCCGCTGTTTAGCGCCTTTGCTACCAAGTCACTGATTTTGGAAGCGGCGGCGCGCGAAGGCCACTGGATTCCGTTTCTGTTTTTGTTGTTCGCCTCGGCGGGTGTGTTCCATCACGCGGGCATCAAAATTCCTTATTTCGCCTTCTTCGCGCATGACAGCGGTATCCGCTGTGAGGAAGCGCCGCGCAATATGCTGATCGCCATGGGGCTGGCGGCGGCGTTATGTATCGGGATCGGGGTGTTTCCTGGAGCGCTGTACGCGATTCTGCCCTATCCGGTCGATTTCGATCCGTACACCATCACGCATGTCGTCACCCAACTGCAATTGCTGGCCTGGTCAGCTTTGGCCTTTGCCCTGTTGGTGCGGACTGGTATCTACCCGCCGGAGCTGCGTTTGATAAATCTCGATTTTGACTGGACTTATCGCAAATTGATGCCCGCCGCCGCAACCGGCTTGTGGGGAGTGGCGCTGCGCGGCTGGGAGGCGTTCACTACGGCTATGGAACGCGCCGTGGAAAAACTGATTGCGGGATTGGCCCGCCATCATGGTCGGCAGGGCGTGTTGGCCACCACAGCAACCACCGCCACGATGACCCTCTGGGCGGTGTTGCTGCTGGGCCTATGCCTGGTGTTTTACTACCTTTAACTTAACGCGCGGCGGTGGGTGGCGCACTTATGCCGCGCCTGTTTTTTTAGAGATACCGCCAATACAGATAAACTGCGCTAATGGCGATAGACAATAGCATCAGCGGGAACGCCATCAAGGTGTACTGCACAAAGCGGATCGGTTGACCGGCCCGTTCCGCGAAGCCCGCGACCACCAGGTTCGCGCTGGCCCCAATCAGCGTACCGTTGCCCCCCAAACAAGCACCCAGCGACAGGGCCCACCACAGTGGCATCACGCCTTCCGGCCCGCCGAAGGTGGGGGCCATCGCTTTAATCAATGGGATCATGGTGGCGACGAAAGGAATGTTGTCAATGATTGCGGACAAGATGGCCGAAGACCAGAGGATCACCATCGCGGTTGCGTTCAAATCACCGCCGGTCAGCGCCAGCATTTTATCCGCCAAAACTCTGAGCAGGCCGGTGCTATCGACGCCATGCACGATAATAAACAGGCCGATAAAGAAGAAGATAGTGATCCATTCCACCTCGTTAAACGCTTCCAGGACATGCTTGCTTTGATGTTCGGCGTCGCGGCCAAAATTAGCGAGCAGCAACAGCAGCGCCGCGCCGGTCATCGCTACCGTCGCCGCTTCCACCCCCAGAACGCGGGCAAAGACGAATCCGCCGATGACCAAACCGATCACCAGCAAGCATTGCTTGAGCAAGCGCGAATCGGTGATGGCCTCAAATTCATTGAATTGCATCACCCGAAGGCGATCTTCTGGCGCGGCTTGCAAGTGGCGGCCCCAAATGAAATAAATCGGAACCAGTGTCACCGCCATGATGATAAAGATGACCGGACTGAGGTTATAGGCGAAATCGTTGAAGGTCAGGCCCGTCGCCGAGCCGATCATGATGTTGGGTGGATCGCCGATCAGGGTAGCGGTGCCGCCGATATTAGAGAAGAGGATCATCGAAAACAGATAAGGATAAGGTCTGACATTCAATTCCTCGGTAATCAGTAGAGTCACCGGAACAACCAGCAGCACGGTGGTCACATTATCCAAAAACGCCGAAGTCACCGCTGTCACCAGCGAGATCATCACCAGAATGCCCCAAGGCTGGGCATTGACCTTTTTGGCTGCCCAAATCGCCAGAAACTGGAAGATGCCTGACTGCCGCGTTACGGCGACAATCACCATCATGCCAATCAGCAGACCGATAGTGTTGAAGTCGATGCCGCGAATGGCGGCTTCCTGATTGAGGATGCCGAGCACAATCATCAACCCCGCCGCTAGCAAAGCGACGATAGCGCGGTTAATTTTTTCGCTCATCACCACGGCGTAGGTGGCGATAAATAGTAAAGCGGCCATCCACATCGGATTCAGGCCAAACACGACGGTTGCTGCGATTTCGCTCGATCCGTGCATGTCAGTGATCCGCTCCCATCATTTTTTCTAGTACGCTCCAAGAGGAAATG
>JBATNB010000399.1:0-12546 GCA_049290135.1 Rhizobiaceae bacterium | reverse complement strand
CGACAGGTCCACGCCGTCAAGCACCGTGGCAAGCGCGTCCGGGTTGGCCGGCAGGCCGTATCCGAACGCATTCGGCGCACCTTCGAACACGACCGCGAGCCCGGTGGCGCCGTTCATCAGATCGTCGCAGGCCTGGCGGGCGGCCCGGGCCGGATCGGGATCGTCGACCCGCGCCATGACCGTCCACGGCGTGCCGGCGTCGGCCTTCCACAGATGATCGGGATCGGGACGCCGCGGCGAAAGCGGGCCGAAGCGGAATCCGTCGGCGCCGGTCGAGACCAGCGCGTCGAAAGGCTGGCCCTTGAGCGCCTTCAGCGCCGCGGCGCGCCATGCGGCTTCGTCCTGTTGGCCGAAATCGGCTGTCTCGATGAGTGCGGGATCCATGTCCACCCCGGAATGCGAAAAGCCCGCGGACTTTAGGCGAGGGCACCTGTTGCTGCAATGCAACCAACGGGGCAGACACGCATGGCCGCCAAGCGGCATTGTGGGGTCGGCGGGGTCCGTCTATATGCTTGCCAACCGATCGCCGCGATCCATCCGGAGCCCGTCATGGCCGACACGAATTCGATCTTTCTCGGCGCCAGCCGCAAACCCGACGACAGCTACCAGCGGGCCGAAAGCCTGCTGCTGAAGTATGGCAACCGGCATGGCATCGTCACGGGCGCCACCGGCACCGGCAAGACGGTGACGCTGCAGATTCTCGCCGAAGGATTTTCCAACGCCGGCGTGCCGGTGTTCGCCGCCGACATCAAGGGCGATCTATCCGGCGTCTCGCAGTTGGGAACGCCGAAGGACTTCCTTGCCAAGCGCGCCGGCCTGATCCAGCTCGATCCGTACGAATTCCAGCAGTTCCCGGTGGTATTCTGGGACCTGTTCGGCGAACAGGGACATCCGATCCGCGCCACCGTGTCGGACATGGGTCCGCTGCTTCTGTCGCGGCTCATGAACCTCACCGATGCGCAGGAGGGCGTGCTCAACATCGCCTTCCGCCTGGCCGACGAGGAAGGATTGCTGGTCCTCGATCTGAAGGATCTCCAGGCGCTGCTGGCCGCCGTTGGCGAACGGGCCAAGGAATTGCAGTCGCGCTACGGCAATGTCAGCCGCGAGTCGGTGGGCGCCATCCAGCGTTCGCTGCTGGTGCTCGAACAGCAGGGCGGCGCCAACTTCTTCGGTGAGCCGGCGCTGCGGATCGCCGACATCATGCGGACCACACCCGACGGGCGCGGCGCCATCAACATCCTGGCCGCCGACAAGCTGATGATGAACCCGCGCCTCTATGCGACGTTCCTGCTGTGGCTGCTGTCGGAACTGTTCGAGGAACTGCCGGAAATCGGCGACCCGGAGAAGCCGCGACTGGTGTTCTTCTTCGACGAGGCGCATCTTCTGTTCGACGAGGCCCCGCGCGCGCTGGTCGACCGGGTGGAGCAGGTCGTCCGCCTGATCCGGTCGAAGGGCGTCGGCGTCTATTTCGTCACCCAGAATCCGCTCGACGTGCCCGACAGCGTGCTGGCGCAACTCGGCAACCGCATCCAGCATGCGTTGCGGGCCTACACGCCGCGCGAACAGAAGGCGGTGAAGACGGCGGCCGACACGTTCCGCCCCAATCCGGACTTCGATTGCGCCACGGCGATCACCCAGCTCGGCACCGGCGAGGCGCTGGTCTCGACGCTGGAGGAAAAGGGCGTTCCCTCCATGGTCCAGCGCACGCTCATCCGGCCGCCGGCGGGCGCCCTCGGCGCCATCACGCCGGAACAGCGGCGGCAGGTGGTGGCGGTTTCGCCGGTCGCCGGCCAGTACGACAAGGCGGTCGATCGCGAATCCGCCTACGAAATCCTCAAGCGCCGCGCCGGCGAACAGCAGGCGGAAGCGGAACGCGCACGCGCCGAGGCCGAAAAGGCGAAGCAGGGATCCCGGCAGGGCGGTAGCTGGACCGACACGGTGCTCGGCACCGGAGGCGGCTCGCGCCGACGCGAAAGCGTGGCCGAGGCGGCGATGAAATCCGTCGCCCGCTCGGTGTCGTCCTCGCTCGGCCGTGCCATCGTGCGCGGCATCCTGGGCAGCTTGACGAGACGGTGACGGCTCACATCACCACGATCGGCGTCTTGTTCGGCGACCGCTCGTAGAGGTCGATGACGTCCTGGTTGATGAGCCGCACGCAGCCGGACGACACCGCCTTGCCGATCGAGGACCATTCGGGCGAGCCGTGCAGTCGATAGAGCGTGTCGACGCCATCCTTGAAGATGTAGAGCGCGCGGGCACCGAGCGGATTGGCGAGGCCGGGCGGCATGCCGCCATTGGCGGCGGAGTATTTTTCAAGCTCGGGATCGCGCTTGATCATCTCGGCCGGCGGCGTCCATGTCGGCCACTTCTTCTTCCACTGGATGACGGCGCGGCCGGACCAGGCAAAGCCCTCACGCCCAATGCCGACGCCATAGCGGATCGCCTCGCCTCCGGGCCGCACCAGATAGAGGAACCGGTTCGCGGTATCGACAATGATGGTGCCCGGCTTTTCGCCGGTCGGATCGGTGACGAGCTGGCGCAGGAACCGCGGGTCGATCTGCCGGTAGGGAATGGCGGGCAGGACGAAATCATCGTCGATCCGCTCGCCATACATCTCCCTGGGCGAGGCGAACGCCGAATCGACCGACAGCCGCGGCCGGTCCGGCGGTCCGGGTATTTCCGGTTCGCCGACGCGCGGCGCCTCGAACGGGCCGGTCATGCAGCCGGGCAGCAGCGCGGCGGCGCCAAGGCCGATGAGTACGGAGCGCCGGTCGGCGGGAAATCGGGTCTGGGACATGATCATGCGCACGGGATTGCGGTGCCCGGCAATTCCGGCCGAATTCGGTTAACAATCCGGCAATTTGGCGGCGAGCAGGCCCTCAGCGCAGGCCGGACAGGTCGGAAATGACGCGATCTGGCGCCAGGTCGGCATACTCGTCGGGGGCGCCGCTCCGGTTGATCCAGACGCACCGGAAGCCGAAGGCGCGCGCGCCGGCGATATCCCAGCGGTTCGAGGACTGGAACGACACGTCGGCCGGCGCGATGCCGTAGTGATCGCTGACGAGCCGGTAGGCGGCCGGCAGGGTCTTGTAGAGCCCGCGCGCATCGACCGAGAAGATCGCATCGAAGAAGCGCGCCAGGCCGGCGGCCGCCACGGCCTCGTCGAGCATGGCGCGCGTGCCGTTCGACAGGATCGCCAGGACCGCGCCCGAGGCCTTGAGTTGCGTCAGCGTGGCGGCGACCTCCGGATAGGCCTCGAGCGTGCGGTAGGCATCCAGAAGCCGCGGCTTCAGCGCCCTGTCGACGGACGGGAAGCTGGCGAAGGCGAAATCGAGCGCCTCCACGGTGAGCGCCCGGAAGTCGCGGTAGGCTCCCGACAGGCTCCGCACCCAGGTGTATTCGAGCTGGCGCTGGCGCCAGAGCGCGGAGAAGGCCGCCGCGTCGGGGCCGATTGCCTCGGCGTGCCGGCGCACGGCGGCATGGACATCGAACAGCGTTCCATAGGCATCGAAGACGAAATGGCGCGGTTGCATGGGCGGGGCTTTCCAGGCTTCGCATTCGGCGTGACAAAACGCCGGACGCAGTTTTCCCCGGTTGACCGCGCGCCGCAAGCGGCGTTGCATGCACGGGGACACAATGGAATCGGCAATGACCGTATCGACCAAGGCGCAGACGCTCACCCACACCCATGTCGACGGCGACTGGATCGAAGGCAATCCGCCGCTGATCGGCCCGCGCAGCCACGCCATGTGGCTGGCATCCACGGTCTTCGACGGCGCCCGATGGTTCGAAGGAGTGGCGCCCGATCTCGACCGCCATGCCGAGCGGGTCAACGCCTCGGCGCGCGCGCTCGGGCTGAAGCCGACCGTGGACGCCGACACCATCGTCGGCCTGACGCGCGACGGACTGCGGAAGTTCGACGGCAAGACCGCGGTCTACATCCGCCCGATGTACTGGGCCGAACATGGCGGCTACATGGGGGTGCCGGCCGATCCGGACTCCACCCGCTTCGCGCTGTGCCTCTACGAATCGCCGATGATCGCGCCGAGCGGCTTCTCCGTGACGGTGTCGCCGTTCCGCCGGCCGACATGGGAAACCATGCCGACCGACGCCAAGGCCGGCTGCCTCTATCCCAACAATGCGCGCGCGATCCTGGAGGCCCGCTCACGCGGCTTCGACAATGCGCTGGTGCTCGACATGCTCGGCAATGTCGCCGAGACCGGATCGTCCAACATCTTCATGGTCAAGGACGGGCATGTGTTCACGCCGGCGCCGAACGGCACCTTCCTCTCCGGCATCACCCGTTCGCGCACCATGGCGTTGCTGGCCGAATACGGATTCCGCACCACCGAAAAGGCGTTGTCGGTGAAGGATTTCATGGAGGCCGACGAGATCTTCTCGACCGGCAACCATTCCAAGGTCGTGCCGGTGGTTCGAATCGAGAACCGGGATCTGCAGGCCGGCCCGGTGGCGCGCAAGGCACGCGAACTTTACTGGGCCTGGGCGCATTCCTGAGCGCGAAAGGGCGGTTGCGAGCGCCGCCCGAAGCCCTATGTAAGGACACGAACAGGCGGACCACCGCCGTGAACCCGAGGGAGACTGCAATGGCTTTCGAACTTCCCCCCCTGCCTTACGACTATGACGCGCTGGCGCCGTTCATGTCGCGCGAGACACTCGAATTCCACCACGACAAGCATCACAAGGCCTATGTCGACAATGGCAACAAGCTGGCCGCCGAAGCCGGCATGGACGGCTTGTCGCTCGAGGAAATCGTCAGGCAATCGTTCGGCAAGAGTGCCGGGCTCTTCAACAATGCCGGCCAGCACTACAACCACATCCATTTCTGGAAGTGGATGAGGAAGGGCGGCGGCGGCACCAAACTGCCCGGCGCCGTGCAGAAGGCGATCGATTCCGACCTCGGCGGATACGACAAGTTCCGCGCCGACTTCATCCAGGCCGGCCTGACGCAGTTCGGGTCCGGCTGGGCGTGGGTGGCGGTGAAGGATGGCAAGCTGACCATCATGAAGACGCCCAACGGCGAAAACCCGCTGGTGCACGGCGCGCGCCCGATCCTCGGCGTCGATGTCTGGGAGCATTCCTACTACATCGACTACCGGAACCTGCGGCAGAAATATCTCGAGGCCTTCGTCGACAGTCTGATCAACTGGGACCACGTCGCCGAGATGCACGCGGCCGCATCCTGAGTTTTCGGACCAAGGTCGGTAGGCGTTCGGTGAACGGTCCGTCACGGCTGGCGCCGGGCGTCTTCACGACCATGTGAACCAATGATCGGGATCGCCCGCTATGATTGAAGCGGGTCAAGGGCCTGACACAATGAGGGAAATGACATGAAGAAACTGCTGATCGCCGCCGCGCTGATGATTGCAACGTCGGCCGTGGCCGCCGACGATCCGATCAAGGCGCGCTCCGACATCATGAAGAGCTTCGGCGGCGCCATGAAGGTGCTCGTGCCGGTCGCCAAGGGCGAAGCCGCCTATGACGCGGCCGCCGTGAATGCCGCGCTGGCCGCCATCAACGAAGGCGCCCAGAAGATCGACGTCGCCGCGCTCTTCCCCGCCGGGTCGACCAATGCCGACACGACCGCGGCACCGGCGATCTGGGAAAACATGGCTGATTTCACCGCCCGCGCCGACAAGCTCAAGGCCGATGCCGCCGCCGCCGCGGCAGCCAATCCGGCCGACGCGGATGCCTTCAAGGCGGTGTTCGGGCCGCTGTCGGGCAATTGCGGCGGTTGCCACGAAACCTACCGCATCAAGAAGGGCTGATCGCCCGCCATGCTGCGCAGGCTCGCCGCCGGGGCGGTTGTTCTCGCCGTGATCGGCGGGCTTGTGTTCTGGTTCATCACGCGCCCCGTTGGTCTCGACGGGGCGTTTCTCTTGTCCGCGCCCGCGGGCGACGCGGCACGCGGCGAAGCGGTGTTCTGGCAGGGCGGGTGCGCCTCGTGCCACGCCGCGCCCGGCGCCAGGGACGCCGATCGCCTGAAGCTCGCCGGCGGGCTGAAGCTCGGCTCACCGTTCGGCGATTTCCATGCACCGAACATTTCGTCCGATCCCGATGACGGAATCGGACGCTGGGATTTCCCGCAATTCGCCAATGCGATGATGCGCGGCATCTCGCCGGAGGGCGAGCATTACTATCCGGCGTTTCCTTACGCCTCCTATGCCCGCATGACGCTGGGCGATGTTGCCGACCTTTTTGCCTTCATGATGACGCTGCCGGCGGTCAAGGGGTCGGCGCCCGACCACGACCTGCCGTTTCCCTTCAACATCAGGCGCAGCCTCGGGGGCTGGAAATTCCTGTTCTTCCGCCCCGGTCCGGTCATCGCCGTCGAAAACGCCCCGGATGCGGTTCGTCGCGGCCAGTACCTGGTCGAAGGCCCGGGCCATTGCGGCGAGTGCCATACGCCGCGCAACCTGCTGGGCGGGCCCGATCCGGCCAACTGGCTGGCTGGCGCGGAAAACCCGGAAGGCAAGGGTGTCATCCCGAACATCACCGGAGGCGAGGGCGGTATCGCCGCGTGGAGCGAAGGCCAGGTCGCCTCGTTCCTGAAGGACGGCTTCACGCCGGACTTCGATTCGGCCGGCGGCTCGATGACCCAGGTCATCCTCAACTGGGCCCATGTCGGCGACGCCGACCGCGCCGCGGTCGCCGCCTACCTAAAAGCCGTTCCGCCGCGCGCCGACGCCTATCGCAAGTGACGCGTCAGGCCGCGACGTCGCGGCCGACAACCTTCAGCGCGAAGGCATAGGCATAGGCGACCTCCTCCAGCCGCGCGAACCGCCCCGATGCGCCGCCATGACCGGCGCCCATGTTGATGCGCAGGAGAAACGGGCCGCCGCCGGCATTCTCGCGCAGCCGGGCCACCCATTTCGCCGGCTCCCAATAGGTCACGCGCGGGTCGGTGAGGCCTGCCATGGCCAGGATCGGCGGGTAGGGGCCCGCCGCGACATTGTCCACCGGCGAGTATGCCGCGATGGTCTCGTAGTCGGCCTTCGAGGCGATGGGGTTGCCCCATTCGGGCCACTCCGGCGGCGTCAGCGGCAAGCTGTCGTCGAGCATCGTCGTCAACACGTCGACGAAGGGAACCTCGGCGATGATGCCGCCGAAGGCCTCGGGCGCGCGATTGGCGACCGCGCCCATCAGCATGCCGCCAGCCGAGCCGCCATGGGCGACGATGCGACCGGCCGAGGTGTAGCGCTCGCGCGCCAGGAACCGGGCGGCGGCGATGAAGTCATCGAAGGTGTTGACCTTGCGCTCGCGCTTGCCCGCCTCGTACCAGGCATAGCCCTTGTCCTTGCCGCCGCGGATATGTGCGATGGCATAGACGAACCCGCGATCGACCAGGGACAGGATGTTGGTGTTGAAACCGGCCGGAATGGTGATGCCGTAGGCACCGTATCCGTAGAGCAGGCACGGTGCCGAACCATCGAGCGCCAGCCCGCGGCGATGGATGAGCGAGACCGGGACCAGTTCGCCATCGTTCGCCTTCGCCATCACCCGCCGCGTCACATAGGCGGCCGGGTCGTGGCCGGAGGGAACCTCCTGCGTCTTCAGGAGCGTCCGCGCCCGCGTCGTCATGTCATAGTCGAGGACCTGCGACGGCGTGGTCATCGAGGAATAGGTGAAGCGGATGATGGCGGTGTCGAACTCGGCCGCGCCGGCCAGCCCGAGCGCATAGGCCTCCTCATCGAAGGCGATGGTATATTCGCTTCCGCTCGCCCGCTCGCGCACGACGATCCTCGGCAATCCGTCGCGGCGCTCCAGCCGGGCCAGGTGATCCTTGAAGACGAACAGCGACAGGATGAGGCGGCCGGCCTCATGGGGCACCTCATCCAGCCAGTTGGCGCGGGCCGGGGCGCCATGCGGCGCGGTGACGATCCTGAAATCCTTGGCGCCGCCGTCGTTGGTCAGGACGTAGAACCGGTCGCCGCCATCCTCGAGGTGGTATTCGACCCCCGGCACGCGCGCCTCGACCAGCAGCGGTTCGGCCTCCGGAGCGCTGGCCGGGATGATCCGGCACTCGCTGGTCTCGTGATCGTTTGAGGTGATGACGACAAAGCGATCGGTGAGCGTGGAGGACACGGAAACGAAGAAGCCGGCATCCGGCTCCTCGTAGACCAGGCGGTCCTGCTCCGACGCGGTGCCGAGCCGGTGGAACATGACCTTCGACGGCCGGTGGTTGGCATCAAGGCGGGTATAGAAGAAGCCTCTGCCATCGGCCGCCCATGCGCCGCCGCCGTCGGTCTCGCCGACGCGGTCGGGCAAGTCGGCGCCGCTCGTCAGGTCGCGCACGCGCGCCTCGAAATACTCCGAGCCATTGTCGTCGAGCGACCACAGCAGCAGCCTGTGGTCCGGCGAGTGGATCACGCCAGCGGCCTGGAAATAAGCCTTGTTTTCGGCCTCGCGGTCGCCGTCCAGGATGATCTCCTGCGCCCCGCCATCGCGCGGCGTGCGGAAGTAGCGGGGATGTTCGCCGCCGGTGCGGAACGACCGGCCATAGGCGAACGGCCCGTCCTTCACCGGCACCGAGGAATCATCCTCCTTGATGCGGCCGCGCATCTCGGCCAGCAGCGCCGCGCGCAGTTCCTCCGTCCCGGCCATCAAAGCGGCCTGATAGGTGTTTTCCGCATCGAGCTGTGTCCGGATCGCCGGATCGAGGACGGCGGGATCACGGAACACGTCGCGCCAGTTGGCGGCGCGCAGCCACGCATAGTCGTCCGTGCGGCGAATGCCGTGGCGTACGTCCACGGTCGGGACTTTCGGTGTCTGAGGCGGCGTGACGGCGGGAAAACGCGGCATGGCTTCGGCCCGGAAATTGCAGTTGAATGGAACATGAACCGGCGCATCAGGACCGGTTCAACAGGGATTCGGCATCGTCATAGCGTAAGGCATCGGTCAATCACACAGGGAGGAAACAATGTCGATGTTGCGGAATGCATCCCTAGGCGCGCTGACGGCCGCCTGCCTGGCCACATTGGCCCCGTCCGGCTCGAACGCCTCGGCCTTCGTGGCCTGGGACGTCTACAACGTGCCGTGGGGCGATGTGCTCAACGCGCGCAAATATCCCTCGTCGCAATCGCAGATCCAGGCGGCCTATCCCAACGGCACGGTGCTGTCGATGACGGGCCGCTGCACCGGCGGGGTCGACCTGTTCGCCATCCAGAACCAGCCGCGCTGGAAGCAGCGCCAGGCGGTGCGCTATCGCTGGTGCGAGATCTGGCACGATCCGGCCCAGAACGGCAATTTCCGTACCGGCTGGGTGTACGGCAAGTACATCACGCCGCACTGAGCCGGCCAGGCTCGAAGCCGCCGCACACCTAAGGGATCGGTTGCGGCGGCGCCCGCCCGCCCTTATGAGGAAACCGACCGGATCTTCGGCATCTGGCCGGATGGCATTGCCCGTGCCGCGGCCGCGAACCGGTCGTTTTTGCTCTGGGAGGTATGCATGGGTGTTGCGATCAGGATCCTTGGCGGCGCCGTGCTCGCCATCGTCGCGGGAACGGCAACGGCGTTCGCCGCGGGCGGCGCGGCCACGCTGGACCTGACCAGCCACTGGACCGGCTTCCTCGCACTCACCATTTTCCTCGGCGCCTATGGCCTCGTCATCTTCGAGGAAGCCATACACATGCGCAAGTCGAAGCCGGTTCTCATGGCCGGCGGCCTGATCTGGGCGCTTGTCGGCATCGCCTATGCCATGGCCGGCAAGTCGGATGACGCCCATGCGCTCGCCCTCGGCCTGGTGGAGGAATATGGCGAACTGTTCCTCTTCCTGTTCGTCGCGATC
Source organism: Rhizobiaceae bacterium (assembly GCA_049290135.1). Lineage (GTDB taxonomy): Bacteria > Pseudomonadota > Alphaproteobacteria > Rhizobiales > Rhizobiaceae > JADJTR01. The sequence continues at coordinate 2,741 of JBATNB010000399.1, read as the reverse complement.
ACCTACGTCAACACGATGGAAGAACGCCGCGTGTTCGACCGGCTGCGCTCCGTGCTGCTCAACCAGGGTTTCTCCTATCGCCAGTTGTTCTGGATCACCGGCGCGCTGGCGTTCCCGTTGTCGGCAACGCTCGACAATCTGACCACGTCGCTGGTGATGGGCGCCGTCGTCATGGCGCTTGGCCGGAACTCGCCGCGCTTCGTCGCCATCGGCTGCGTGAACATCGTCGTGTCGGCCAATGCCGGCGGCGCGTTCTCGCCATTCGGCGACATCACCACGCTCATGGTCTGGCAGGCCGGCAAGCTTTCGTTCTTCGAGTTCTTCGTGCTGTTCCTGCCGTCGGTGGTGAACTGGCTGGTACCGGCGGCCTTCATGCATTTCGCCGTTCCCGACGAACAGCCGCCGCAGGTCAAGGACCATGCCCGCATGCGTCCGGGCGCGCGCGGGGTCATTATCCTGTTCGGGTTGACGATCGTGACCGCGGTCAGCTTCAAGAACTTCCTGCATCTGCCGCCCGCCATCGGCATGATGCTCGGGCTGGGCTATTTGCAGGTCTATTCCTATTTCCAGAAGAAGCGCATGAACCGGCGCGACGACGAGGATCTCGTGCTGGATTCCTTCACCCAGATGGCGCGGGTGGAATGGGACACGCTGCTGTTCTTCTTCGGGATCATCTTCGCCGTCGGCGGCCTCGGCGTGCTCGGCTATCTCACCCTGGCGTCGAACGCGCTCTACATCGGCCTTGGCCCGACCGCGGCCAACATCATCATCGGCGGGCTGTCGGCGATCGTCGACAATATTCCGCTGATGTTCGCCGTCCTGACGATGGACCCGACCATGTCGGACGGCCAGTGGCTGCTGATCACGCTGACGGCCGGCGTCGGCGGCTCGATGCTGTCGATCGGCTCGGCGGCAGGCGTGGCCCTGATGGGACAGGCGCGCGGCATCTACACCTTCGGCAGCCACCTGCGCTGGACGCTGCCGATCGCGCTTGGATATCTGGCCGCCATCGGCGTGCACCTGATGGTGAACGCCAGCCTGTTCTGACCACGTTGCCCGGCATCTCACGCGCGCCGCGACCGGGTCCGGTCGGCGCGCGCCTGCGGTCGCGGATGAATGCAAGCGAAACGTGTTTCAGGTTGAAGTCAAGTTGTCTGCCAAGTCAAAATCCGACAATTCATTGACTCGCCCAGATCAGAAGGTTTATTGAGGGAATTGTACCGAATCATCTGAACAGAATTCGGACATTCGATCGACAGCTTAGTGATTACCGGGGTAAAAAATGGAAAACATGGAACATCCGGCGCGATCAGCCGACAAGCTTATCGAGCTGACGGCTGATGTGGTCGCGGCCTACGTCAGCAACAACTCGGTTCCCGCCAGTGAACTTGCCGGCCTGATCGGCGATATCCACGCCGCGCTCGGCCGTCTTGGCGGCGCCGTCGAGGCAGCGCCGGCCGAAAAGCCGAAGCCGGCCGTCAACCCGAAGAAGTCGGTATTTGACGACCACATCATCTGCCTTGAGGACGGCAAGTCCTTCAAGTCGCTCAAGCGCCACCTGATGACCCACTACGGCCTGACGCCGGAGCAGTATCGCGAGAAGTGGGGCCTCGACGCCAACTATCCGATGGTCGCGCCGGCCTATGCCGCGGCCCGCTCGAACCTGGCCAAGAAGATGGGCCTGGGGCGCAAGCGCAAGGCCAAGTAAGGCCTGTCGACCGGTCAAGCCACGGGCGGCGCCTCACCGGGCCGCCCGTCGGCATTTGCGCCCTCGCGCAGGTAGCGCGCCGCATCGGCAAGCGCGATGTGGCGGTTGAGATCATACGACCAGTGACGCTGCGCGCCCTTCAGGCGCTCGCGCTCGATCAGGCGCTCGACGCGCAGCAGCAATTGCCCGCGCCCGTCCGCCGCGAGGCCGTCAATGTCCTCGATGTCGACGCCGACGAGCAGCCGCATGGCCACGCGCCGCGCCGCGGACCGGCGCCGGGTGTCGTTGCGTTCGATCTGTTCCCGTGCCGCGTCCCGCATCCGCGCCGACTCCCGTTTGCCTTTGGCCCATCGTCACGGCGAAAACCGGCGCGTGGACGAAAACCCGCGGCGTCCGGAAAAAATGTGAGAAAATACAGAGAGTTGCAGAAACGGCGCTGAAAAAGCGTTCACTCTATGTTCACAACCCTTGGTCGCCCCGATATAAGAAAAAAATCCTAAACTGGGGGCTATCGCGTTGGACATGGTCTCGGAAGACAGCCAAACGGCCCGACGGGATCTGTCCCGGGCGGCGCGGGTGCGGGAACGGGAGCGCACGATCGCGATCTGCGAGGCGATGATCGACATCGCCGCCGCGCTCTTCAATGTCGAAAGCCGGCAGATGCGCCAGCCGGGGCGCACCTCGCAGGAGGTCGCCCGGGTTCGCCAGATCGCCATGTATGTAACGCACGTGGCGCTCGGCGTCAGCCAGACGGAGATCGGCATCGGGTTCTGCCGCGATCGCACCACGGTGCTGCACGCCTGCCAGATCGTCGAGGACCTGCGCGACGATGGCGAGTTCGACCGGATCGTCGCCGTGGTCGAGCGCATCGCCCGCGCCGCATTCGGCGGGGAGGCGCATCGTGCCCGGGCATGAGGACAATGGCGACACGACGCGCCTGCTGCGCTTTCTGCGCAATGGCGACGCCGAGGCCGAGCCGGCGGCCAGGGACGGCATGATCCTGCTCAGGACCCCGGGCCGCGCGCCCATGGCC
>JBATNB010000398.1:0-7381 GCA_049290135.1 Rhizobiaceae bacterium | reverse complement strand
GGGGCAGCCTTCGCCCTTTCCGTGTCGCCGGATGGCGCGCCCGGTCCGCGCCAGGTCATCGCGACCGCGATGCGGGCCGAACCGGTGCGCATCGTCGCCAGCCGCTCGCACAACACGCCGGAAACCGATGCCTTCATCGCCGCGCATCCCGGCGCCGACATCGTGTCTGTCGGATCGTCGCTGAAGTTCTGCCTCGTGGCGGAAGGCGCGGCCGATCTCTACCCGCGGTTCGGCCGCACGATGGAATGGGACACCGCCGCCGGCGATGCCGTCCTGCGCGCTGCCGGCGGCATGACACGCACGCTCGACGGCGCGCCGTTCGCCTACGGCAAGGGCCCGGTGTTCGAGAACCCGCATTTCATCGCGTCGGGTCGCGGTTGAGGCCAGGCCGGGCGGCGGATTTCGCCATCGGGCGCCGGCGCGTTTACGTTTCCCTCGCCCTTGTCGCGTATGGTCCGCCGGACAAACAGGTCGGACGGGAATGCGGGTGACATCTGCGGCCATTGCGCCGAACAGCCTCGGGTTTGAGACCACGGCCATGGTCGCCGCCTCCGGCTTCCGCGAATATGACGCGCGCTGGTGGTTCGGCGTCCCCGGCCATGCCAAGCCGCCCGAGATCAATCTCCTGGGCATCCAGGCGATCGGCCTCGGCCTGGCGACGCTGATCGCGCGCCGCGGCATCGGCCCGCGCATCGTCGTCGGACACGATTTCCGCGCCTACTCGCTGGGGATCAAGCTGGCCCTGCAAGGCGGCCTGATGGCCGGCGGCGCCCATGTCGTCGACATCGGGCTCGCGCTGTCCCCCATGGCCTATTTCGCCCAGTTCGCGCTCGATTGCCCGTCGGTGGCGATGGTCACCGCCTCGCACAATGAAAACGGCTGGACCGGGATCAAGATGGGGTGCGAACGACCCCTGACCTTCGGGCCCGAAGACATGGCCGAGTTGAAGCGCATCGTGCTCGAGAGCGATTTCGACCGCTCCGGCGGCGGCCGGCTGGATGTGGTCGACGGTTTCCGCGACACCTACATCGCCGACCTGGTGCGCAACCGCGCGCTCTCCCGCCCGCTGAAAGTCGTCGCCGCCTGCGGCAACGGCACCGCCGGCGCGTTCGCCCCGGACCTGCTGGAAGCGATCGGCTGCGAGGTCGTGCGCCTCGACTGCGGGCTCGACCATGCCTTCCCGCGCTACAATCCGAATCCGGAAGACCTCGTCATGCTCCACGCCATCCGCGACGCGGTGCTTGAGAGCGGCGCGGATGTCGGCCTCGGGTTCGACGGCGACGGCGACCGCTGCGGCGTCGTGGACAATGAGGGCGCCGAAATCTTCGCCGACAAGATCGGCGTGATGCTGGCGCGCGACTTCAGTGCCCGCATCCCGCAAGCGAGGTTCGTGGTCGATGTGAAATCCACCGGCCTTTTTGCCACCGATCCGGTGCTTGTCGCCGCGGGGGCGACGACCGACTACTGGAAGACCGGCCATTCCTACATCAAGCGCCGCGTCGCCGAACTCGGCGCGGTCGCCGGCTTCGAGAAGTCCGGGCACTTCTTCTTCGGCCCGCCGATCGGCCATGGGTATGACGACGGTCTTCTGACCGCGCTGGCGATCTGCGAACTGCTCGACCGCAATCCGGGCCGCACGATGGCCGACCTCTACAGGGCGTTGCCGCGGACCTACGGGACGCCGACCATGTCGCCGCATTGCGCCGACGAGGCCAAGTATGGCGTGGTGGCGCGGGTCACGTCCGATTTCCGCGCCATGATGGCCGCCGGGCATCGCCTTGCCGGCCATGCGATTGTCGATTGCGTGACCGTCAATGGCGTGCGCGTCGTCACCGACGACGGCACCTGGGGGCTGGTGCGCGCATCGTCGAACAAGCCGGAACTGGTCGTCGTCATCGAAAGCCCGGTGTCGGAAGCACGCATGCACGACATGTTCGAGGCGGTCGATGCGGTGTTGCGGCGAAACAGCGAGGTCGGCGCCTACAACCAGTCGATCGCCAGGAAAGCCGCATGAGCGAACGCATCAGCGCCTATGTCATGAGTGGCGGCGTCGGTTCGCGGCTGTGGCCATTGTCGCGCGCCGACAACCCCAAGCAGTTCCACGATCTGTCGGGCGGCTCGGGGTCGATGATGGCGCGTACCGTGCGCCGGCTGAAGGCGCGGCCCTCGGGCGAAACGCCCGTGCACGTGATCGCCTCGGAACGACACAGCGAACGGGTGCGCGACGAGCTTGCCGGCTTCGACCTCGCCGGAGGCTGCGCCATCTACGAGCCGGCCGGGCGCAACACCGCCGCCGCGGTCGCCGTCGCCACGCTGCACACGCTGGACCGCCATGGCGACGGCCTCGTGCTCGTGCTGCCCTCCGATCATGACATCGCGCCCGACAGCGAATTCTGGAACAGTGTCGAGACCGGAATCGCCGCCGCGATGGCCGGCCATGTCGTCGTGTTCGGCATTCGTCCGCACCAGCCCGAGACCGGCTACGGCTACATCGAGGTCGACGGGAAAGCGGCGTCGGGCGGCCTTGCCGCGGTCAGGCGCTTCGTCGAGAAGCCGGATCTCGAAACCGCCCGGTCCTATCTCGCGCAAGGGTCATTCTACTGGAATTCCGGGATCATCCTTTTCCGGGCCAGCGCCATGCGCGCCGCGTTCCAGGCGCTTCAACCAGAGATCTGGGAAAAGACCGAAGCGGCCTGCGCGGCGGCCATCAGCAATGTGTCCGGCGTCTGGCTGCCTTCGGCTGCCTACGCCGAGGTCCCGGCCGATTCCGTCGACTACGCCATCCTCGAGCGGCTCGACGGTATCGTCATGGCGCCGGCGAGCTTCCGCTGGAACGATCTGGGGTCGTGGCAGTCGCTGCTTGACGTGAGCGAAACCGATGCCGACGGCAATGTCGTCCTCGGCGATGTCGTGGCCATCGACTGCCAGCGGTCCTACCTCAGGTCGACGGGCCGGTTGCTCTCGGTGATCGGCATGCGCGACGTCGCCGTCGTGTCGACCTTCGACGCCACCTTCATCGCGCCTGTCGACCAGAGCCAGAATGTCAAGAAGATCGTCGAGCGGCTGGAGAAGACCGGCCGCATCGAGACGCGGGTGACACCGTCGGGCGACCGCCTGCCGCAACCCGGCGCCTGGCGTCGCCGCGTCGAGCACTGGCTGTTTGAGGAAACGCTTCCACTGTGGTCGACCACGGGCGTCGACTGGCGCCATGGCGGCTTTCACGAGGCGTTGACCCCGGAGGGCCGCCCGCTCGACCGGCCCAAGCGCATGCGCACCATGGCGCGCCAGGTCTATGCGTTCGCGGTCGCCCATGAGCGTGGCTGGGACGGGCCGGCCGAGGAATTGATGGCGCACGGCATCGCATTCATGCGGAAAGGCCGCACCGCCGATGGCGGATGGGCGCGGGTGTTGTCGCCGGAAGGTGCGGTGATCGACCCGGCGCGCGATTCCTATGACATCGCCTTCGTCCTGCTGGCGCTCGCCCATGCCGGCAAGGCCGGATTGCCCGGCGCATTCGATCTCGGGCACGAGACCTTCGCCTTCCTCGACCAGCATCTTGAGGACGCCCGCCTGACCGGGTTTCTGGAGACGACCGACGGCCACGAGCTTCGCCGCTCCAACCCGCACATGCACCTGCTCGAGGCGTTCCTGGCCTGGCACGCGGCAACGGGGGACCGTTCCTATCTGCGCCGCGCCGCGCGGATCGTCGACCTGTTCCGCAATCACTTTTTCGATCCCGACTCATGGACGCTTGGCGAAGTCTTCGGTGACGACTGGCGCCCGGCGCCCGGGCTCGACGGACAGCGCACCGAACCGGGGCACCATTTCGAATGGGCCTCGCTGCTGATCGATTTCGCCCGGGCGACAGGGCAGACCGACCTCGTGCGCCATGCGCGCAAGCTCTACGCCTCGGCAATCGCCAACGGGCTCAACCGGACTACCGGCCTGGCCTATGCCTGCGTGTCGCGCGACGGGATGCCTCTCGACACGGTTTCCAGGTCATGGCCGCAGACCGAGGCCATCAAGTCCGCCATCGCGCTCAACAGCGCCGGCGGCCCCGACCTTGCCCCCGAGATCGAGGCGCGCGTCGGCCGGCTGTTCCGCTGGCACATCGAGCCGGCCATGACCGGGCTGTGGGTGGACCAGATCGACGACAAGGGCAGGGCGCTTGCCGGCCCGGTGCCTGCCTCGATCTTCTATCACCTGCTGTCGGCGCTCATGACCTACCTCGATTCGACCGGGACGGCCTGACCCCCCTTGATTCAGGGCAAGGCGCCTCGGCCCCGACATCCATAGAATGTCGGAACAAACAGGCAATATATCGATTAGATCGTGCGGATTCGGTGGAACCCGATATCCGGCCGGTTTATAGATCGGGCTCAACCGCGAAAGGGACTGGCGATGAAAGTGACGCGCAGGGTGAAGGAAATCCTCTCCTGGTACGAGGGCGAGAATCCGGGGGTGAAGACCAATCTCGCCCGTGTGCTCATGCATGGTCGCCTCGCCGGAACCGGCAAGCTGGTCATCCTGCCGGTCGACCAGGGGTTCGAGCATGGCCCGGCGCGTTCGTTCGCGCCCAACCCGCCTGCCTATGATCCGCATTACCTCTATCGCCTGGCCATCGATGCCGGGCTTTCGGCCTATGCCGCGCCGATCGGGCCGATTTCCCAGGGCGCCGATACCTTCGCCGGCGAGGTGCCGCTGATCCTCAAGGTCAACTCCTCCAACTCGCTGGCGGCCGGTCGCCCGGACCAGGCGGTCACGGCGTCGGTGTCGGATGCCTTGCGGCTTGGATGCGTCGCCATCGGCTTCACCATCTACCCGGGTTCCGACGCCTGCTTCGACATGATGGAGGAGTTGCGCGAGATGTCGAAGGAGGCCAAGGCCGCCGGGCTGATGACGGTCGTCTGGTCCTATCCGCGCGGCGGCAATGTGTCCAAGGCGGGCGAATCCGCGCTCGACATCACCGCCTACGCCGCCCACATGGCCGCGTTGATGGGCGCCACCATCATCAAGGTGAAGCCGCCCAAGCCGGGCGTCGATCTGGAAGCCGCCAAGGCGACCTACGAGAAGGCGAAAATCCCGCAGGAGACGCTGTCGCAGCGCGTCGCCCATGTCATCCAGTCGTCGTTCAACGGCAAGCGTGTCGTCGTCTTCTCCGGCGGCGAGGCCAAGGGCGACGACGCCATTCTCGAGGAAGTCCGCAACATCAATGGCGGCGGCGGCTTCGGCTCCATCATGGGCCGCAATGCCTTCCAGCGCTCGCGCGAGGATGCGTTGAAGCTGCTCGACAAGGTGGTCGGCATCTACAAGGGCAGGTAGGCGCCCGCGCCAACCGCGGACACGGCCGCCTTCGGGCGGCCGTTTTCGCTTAGAGGCCGAGCGCGGCGGCCACGGGCGACAGTTCGTGCGCGCCGCGCCAGATCATTTCCAGCGCCACGTAGAGGATGATGGCGAGCCCGACATAGGCGATCCAGCGATGGCGATGCAGCAGCCGGGCGATCAGGCTTGCCGCCAGGCCCATCAGCGCGATCGACAGCGCCAGCCCGATGATGAGCACGGTGGGATGTTCGCGCGCCGCGCCCGCCACCGCGAGCACATTGTCGAGTGACATCGACACGTCGGCGACCACGATCAGCCATGCCGCCTGGGCAAAGGTCTTTTTCGGCGGCGAATTGCCGACCCGCCCGTCCTTGTCCAGGTCGGCATCGGCCAGGACTTCGTCGATTGCGTGGTCGTCGGCGGCCGTCATGCGCAGTTCGCGCCACATCTTCCACGACACCCACAGCAACAGCAGCCCGCCGACGACCAGCAGGCCGACAATCTCCAGAAGCTGGATCGTGATGCTGGCAAAGGCGATGCGCAGCACCGTCGCCGCGAGGATGCCAAGCAGGATGGCCTTGCCCCGCTGTTCCTTCGGCAGGCCGGCCGCCGCCATGCCGATCACCACGGCATTGTCGCCGGCCAGAACGAGGTCGATGGCGACGACCTGAAGGAAGGCGGCGAAACCCTCGGCGGTAAAGATTTCCATGGATCGGGCCCGGCGTTCGGCGTTTTGTCACGCGTCGGCAACCCCGGCGCGGGCAGGTCCTTACGCTTTTCCCGCCCGGTTGGAAAGGCGGGGAGGGCGCCCGGCCGGCGGGCGCCCCGAACGCGGTTCAGGCGTCGCGCGACAGGCCCTTCTCGGCGATCTTGGTCTCGTAGATCGCCCAGATCTCGGCCTTGAACGAGCCGAGGTGGAACAGCACCTCCCACGGGTAGATCCCGGTGGTGTGGCCGTCGTCGAAATCGAGCTGCACGGCGTAATTGCCGACGGCATGCATGTCCTTGATGCGGACATTGCGCTTGCCGCCGATCCATTTGCGTTGGTCGGGCGAATGGCCCTGGACTTCGGCGCTCGGGCTTTCGACGCGCAGATACTCCGCGTCGAGGTCGAACGTGTCGCCGGTCTCGAACGACACGCGAAGCGTCCGGCCTTCGTTGCGAAGGCGGATTTCCGTCGGCCAGATCTTCGGGTTCAGCTGTGCCATGCCGCCCTCACTTTTCCACGACGAACAGCGGCGCCTTGCGCCCGGCCGCGCCTCCCGGCTCCAGCGTCGCCGAAACCGCGCGCGCGATGGCCATGTAGGCCTGGGCATGCGGGCTCTGCGGAGCGGAAAGCACGATCGGCTGGCCGCCGTCGGAAAGCTCGCGGATCGCCATGTCGAGCGGGATGTCGCCGAGGAACGGCACCTTCATCTTCTCCGCCTCGCGCCGTGCGCCGCCATGCGCGAAGATCTCGGTGCGCTCGCCGCACTTCGGGCAGATGAAGTAGCTCATGTTCTCCACGATGCCGAGGATCGGCACATGCACGCGCTCGAACATGGCGATGCCGCGGCGGGCGTCGAGCAGGGCGAGGTCCTGCGGCGTCGAGACGATGACGGCGCCCGAAAGCGGCACGTTCTGGCTCATCGTCAGCTGGGTGTCGCCGGTGCCGGGCGGCATGTCGACGACGAGGACGTCGAGCGGCGCCCAGGCGACTTCGCGCAAAAGCTGGGTCAGCGCCGACATCACCATCGGGCCGCGCCAGACCATCGGCGTGTCCTCTTCCACGAGCAGGCCGATGGAGATGACCTTCACGCCATGCGCCTCGATCGGCATGAGCTGGTTGTCGTCGCTGACCTCGGGCTTGGTGTTGATCCCGAACAGCCGCGGCATCGACGGGCCGTAGATGTCGGCGTCGAGCACGCCGACCTTGAGGCCCGTGGCCGCGAGTGCGACGGCGAGGTTGGCGGCGGTTGTCGACTTGCCGACACCGCCCTTGCCGGAGGCGACGGCGATGATGTGCTTGACGCCGGGGATCGCGTCGCCGGCCGGGCGTGCGTCACGTCCGCCGGAGGGC
>JBATNB010000397.1:0-2878 GCA_049290135.1 Rhizobiaceae bacterium | reverse complement strand
GGCCTGGGCGGCGCCACGCTCAGCTTCGCCGCGACGATGCGTTTCGACCGCTGAGCGTTGCCGGGGAAAACGCCGGATGCGACCTCCGCGCAGCTTCCATCCGCCGCGCCGCCCTGTTATTGTGTTGCCTAAATCGATTTAAAGAAGGCCTTCCATGACTCGCCAGACTTCGGAAAACGCCCGCCACCCGGCCGGGCGTTCCGTTACCGCCGCGCATATCGTCGACAAGCTGAAATACGAAATCGGCAAGGATCCCTCGGTCGCCACCAATCTGGACTGGCTGCACGCCACGATCATGGCGGTGCGCGATCCCATCATCGATGCCTGGATGGAATCGGTGCGCGAGACCTGGAAGAACGGCGACAAGCGCGTCTATTACCTGTCGCTGGAGTTCCTGGTCGGCCGCCTGCTGCGCGACGCCATCTCCAACCTCGGGGCGCTCGACAACGTCAAGACCGCCCTGTCGGAACTCGGCGTCGATTTCGGCGCGATCTTCGCGCTGGAGCCGGATGCCGCGCTCGGCAATGGCGGGCTTGGCCGGCTGGCCGCCTGCTACATGGAATCGATGGCCTCCGTCGGCGTTCCCGCGCACGGCTACGGCATCCGCTACCAGAACGGCATGTTCCGCCAGGAAATCGCCGATGGCTGGCAGGCCGAACTGCCCGAGACCTGGCTCGTGCACGGCAACCCGTGGGAGTTCGAGCGCGCCGAAGCCGCCTACGAAGTCGGATTTGGCGGTCACGTTGAGGCCGAGGGCGAAGGCGAGGCGCTTCGTCACGTCTGGGTGCCGGCCGAACGCGTCGACGCGGTCGCTTATGACACGCCCGTGGTCGGCTGGCGCGCCAACCGCGTCAACACGCTGCGCCTGTGGCAGGCCCGCCCGGTCGATCCGATCCGGCTGGAGGCCTTCAACGCCGGCGACTATGCCGGCGCGCTGGAGGAGAGCAACAAGGCGGAGATGATTTCCCGCGTGCTCTACCCGGCCGACTCGCACAAGGCCGGCCAGGAGTTGCGCCTGCGCCAGGAATATTTCTTCTCCTCGGCCTCGCTGCAGGACATCCTGCGCCGCCACCACCAGCGCTTCAAGACCTTCGCCAACCTGGCCGACAAGGTCGCCATCCAGCTCAACGACACCCATCCCGCCATCGCGGTGGCCGAACTGATGCGGCTGCTGAGCGACCATCACGGCATGGAATGGCGCAAGGCCTGGGAAACGACGCGCGCGGTGTTTGCCTACACCAACCACACGCTGCTGCCCGAGGCGCTAGAAACCTGGCCGGTGCCGCTGATGGAGCGCATGCTGCCGCGCCACATGCAGATCATCTACCGCATCAACGCCGACACGCTGCAGGTAGCGCGGATCGAACGCGGCATGTCGGACGAGCACATCCGCGCCATCTCGCTCATCGACGAAAACGGCGAGCGCCGCGTCCGCATGGGTCAGTTGGCCTTCGTCGGCTCGCATTCGGTCAACGGCGTCTCGGCGCTGCACACCGAACTGATGAAGAAAACGGTCTTCGCCGACCTGCACCACCTGTTCCCCGGACGGATCAACAACAAGACCAACGGCATCACGCCGCGCCGCTGGCTGTTCCAGTGCAACCCCGGACTGGTCGGGCTGGCGCGCGCCACCATCGGCGAGGCGTTCCTCGACGACATCGGCGCGCTGGACGGATTGCTGGCCCATGCCGGCGACGCGGCGTTCCTGGAAGCGTTCGCCCGCGTCAAGCGCGAGAACAAGGCGCGCCTGTCCAACCGCCTGCGCGAACATGTCGGCATCGCGCTCGATCCCGACGCCATGTTCGACATCCAGATCAAGCGCATCCACGAGTACAAGCGCCAATTGCTCAACATCCTGGAGACGATCGCGCTCTACGACCAGATCCGCAGCCATCCGGAGAAGGACTGGACGCCGCGCGTGAAGATCTTTGCCGGAAAGGCGGCGCCGAGCTACTGGATGGCCAAGGTCATCATCAAGCTCATCAACGACGTCGCCCGCGTCATCAACGCCGACCCGGCCGTGCGCGGCCTGCTGAAGATCGTGTTCGTGCCGAACTACAACGTCTCCTATGCCGAAATCATGGTGCCGGCGGCCGATCTCTCCGAGCAGATCTCGACGGCCGGCATGGAGGCGTCGGGCACCGGCAACATGAAGTTCGCGCTCAACGGCGCGCTCACCATCGGCACCATGGACGGCGCCAATGTCGAGATCCGCGAGCATGTCGGCCCGGACAACATCTTCATCTTCGGGCTGGAAGCCGAGGACGTGGAGCGGCTGCGCCGCAATCGCCAGTCGCCGCGCGCCGTGATCGAGAACTCGCCGGAGCTGCGCCAGGCGCTCGACGCCATCGCCGCCGGCGTGTTCTCGCGCGGCGACACCCGCCGCTACGCCGATCTCGTGCAGAACCTCTACGACCATGACTGGTTCATGGTCGCCCGCGATTTCGACGCCTATGCCGCAAGGCAGCGCGAGGTCGACGCGGCATGGACCGATCGCCGGCAGTGGAACCGGATGGCGGTGACCAATACGGCGCGGATGGGCTATTTCTCGTCGGATCGGGCCATTCGCGAATATGCCCGCGACATCTGGAACGCCGGGCCGGGGGCGCGGACGTGAAAACACCAGTGGCGCGGGCCGGCGAAATCATGTGAACTTGCATGCGGTCGAACGAGCCGACCGTAAGGAGAATGAGATGGCGGACAGAAAGGCGACGGCGACGGGCAAGCCGATCGCACCGCCGCCCGGCAAGGCGCTGGACGATCTCGTCGCCGGCCGCCATGGCGATCCGTTCTCGCTTCTGGGCATCTTCCCCGGTCCGCAGGGCGCCTTCGCGCGCATCCTGGCGCCCGGTGCCGAAACGCTCGACCTGTTCACGCT
>JBATNB010000396.1:0-4354 GCA_049290135.1 Rhizobiaceae bacterium | reverse complement strand
ACCGAGCCCTGCGGATGGCCGCGGCGATCATCGCGCTCGGCGTAGCGCTCTTCGCCGGCGACCTGGCCTTGCGCGCGTTTGCCGGCACCCGGCTGTTTCCGATGGCCGCGCCAACCGGGGGGATCGCCATGATCGCCGGGTGGCTGGGCGTGGTGCTCGCGGCGTTCGTCCGGCCGCGGTGATGCCAGGGGCGAGCGACAGGGGCGAAAAACAAGCCCATCCGCGGATCGCATAAGATTGATTATGGAACTCGGCGATTATGTTGCCGTGTCAGGAACTTGCCCGCCGTGCCTGCGTCAGGTTGCCCGGCGGTTCGCGGTCATGCCGAAACGAGGTCGGCAACGATGGCGCCCGCCGCGCGCGCCAGCGCATTCGGTTCGGCCTCGAACACCGCGTCATGGGCGCCGGCCGCCGCCCAGACCGTCGCATGCCGCATGAGCGACCCGTCGGCGAATGTCGGCATCTCGATTAGGTGGCCGAGCGGTGAAACACCGCCGATGGCGAAACCGGTTTCCTCCCGCACATGGCGCGGATCGGCGCGTTTCAGCGGCTCGCCGGCGAGCATGGCCGCCTTGGCGACATCCATCTGCCGGTCTCCCGGGACCAGGAACAACATCAGCTTCTTGCTGTCAGCGCCTTGAAATACCAGCGATTTCACGATCCGGTCGACGGTCACGCCGCATTGCGCCGCGGCTTCCTCGGCCGTGCGGGTCGATTCGCCCATGCGCCGGATTTCGATGGTGAGACCGGCGGCGCGTGCCGCCGCCTCGACACGGGCCAGGCTGCCGACGGGTTCGTTGCTCACGACCAATCCTCCGGGACGTTGGTTTCGATCGCCAGCCCATCATGCGCCGGACTGACATGCGCCGGCGTTTCCCGGTTGACCGTGGCATGATCGAGCGGCGTGTGCATGTGGGTGAGATAGGCCTGTTTCGGCGCCAGCCGCGCGATCCAGTCCAGTGCTTCGCCGAGCGAAAGGTGCGACGGATGCGGGCGATACTGCAGCGCGTCGATCACGAGCGCCTCGAGCCCGCGAAGACGCAGCGCCGTGGTGTCGGGAAAGCCGCTCACATCGGTGCAATAGGCCAGTGGCCCGATCCTGAACCCCAGCGAGAAATTCTCGCCATGCAGTTGCGGCAGCGGCTCGAAGGCGAGGGCACCCCCCTCCCCGTCGATGTGAAACACCGTGTCCGGTTCGATCTCGTGCGCAATGAGGATCGGCGGGTAGGAACTGCCCTGCGGCGTCTCGAAGCAATAGGTGAAGCTCTGGCGCAGCCGCTCCAGCGTCGTCCGGTCGGCATGGATATGCATCATCTGGCGCTGCGCCAGCACATAACCGCGCAGGTCGTCCACGCCATGGATGTGATCGGCATGACCATGGGTATAGACGACGCCGTCGAGCCGTTCGGCCTTCGCGGCGATCATCTGCGAGCGGAAGTCGGGGCCGGTGTCGATGACCACGCGCGTCGTGCCGTTCGGGCCGATGCGTTCGACCAGCGCCGAGGCGCGAAACCGCCGGTTCTTCGGGTTGTCCGGATCGCAGGCGCCCCAATCGCCATTGATGCGCGGCACACCCGGCGAGGAGCCGCAGCCAAGGATGGTCAGGCGAAGCCGGCCCCCGTTCACGGCGCCGGCATCCGCGAAAAGACGCGCAGCGCGTTGGCGGTGGTGATTTCGGCGACATTGGCGAGCGTCAGTCCGAGCGTGTCGGCCAGCACCTCGGCCGTGCGCCGCACATAGGCCGGCTCATTGCGCTTGCCCCGGTGCGGCACGGGCGCAAGGTAGGGCGCGTCCGTCTCCACCAGCAGCCGGTCGCGCGGCAGGTCGCGGGCGATGGCGCGCAAATCCTCGGAGTTGCGGAACGTCAGGATGCCCGAGAACGACACGTAGCCGCCAAGCGCCACGCCGGTTTCGGCCAGTTCCCGCCCCGACGAGAAGCAGTGCAGGATGAACGGAAAGCGCCCCTTCGCCGATTCCTCCGCAAGGATTGAGGCGACATCGGCATCGGCGGACCGCGCGTGGATGACCAGCGGCAGGCCGGTCCGGCGCGCTGCCTCGATGTGCGTGCGAAAACCCTCCGCCTGCGCGTCGCGGGGCGCCTTGTCATAGTGATAGTCGAGGCCCGCCTCGCCGATGGCCACGCACTTGGCATGTTCGGCCAGCCCGACGATCTCGTCGGCCGAAATGCCCCTCTCCTCGCCGGCATTGTGCGGATGCGTGCCGACGGAGCAATAGACCGGCTCGTGCGTATCGGCGATCGCGCGGATGTCGTTGAAACGCCGGATGCGCGTCGAGATCGTCACCAGTCGGGCGACACCCTCGGCCGCCGCGCGCGCGATGACATCGGCGCGTTCCTCGGCGAAATCGGGAAAATCGAGGTGGCAATGTGTGTCGATCAGCATCGGCTCAACCCGCCGCCGGCTCCACATAACGCGGAAAAACGCCCTGCGGCGCCGGCAGTTCGGCACCCGGCTGCAAGGCGTCCTCGAAATCGGCGAACATCCGTTTTCCAGGTGCCACGCCGAGCAGGTCGAGCAAGCGCGCCGACGAGCCGGGCATGACGGCCTGCGTCATCAGCGCCACGCGCCTCACAGTCTCCGCCACGGTGTAAAGCACCGATTTCATGCGCTCCGGATCGGTCTTGCGCAGCGTCCAGGGCGCCTGCTGGTCGATGTAACGGTCGCCGGCGGCAACGACGGCGAAGATGGCCTCGAGCGCCTTGTGGATCTGCTGCCCGGCCATCGCCTCGCGCGCGCTGGCCAGCGCATCGCGGGCTTCGCCGATGAGGGCGCGATCCGCCTCGTCCAGAGTGCCGGGATCGGGAACCCTGCCCTCGCAGTTCTTGGCGATCATCGACAGCGAGCGCTGCGCCAGATTGCCCAGACCGTTGGCAAGGTCGGCATTGGTGCGCGCGACGATGGCCTCGTGGCTGTAGGAGCCGTCCTGGCCGAATGGCACCTCGCGCATGAAGAAGTAGCGCACCTGGTCCAGCCCGTAATGCTCGACCAGCGTGAACGGGTCGACCACGTTGCCGACCGATTTCGACATCTTCTCCCCCTTGTTGTAGAGGAAGCCGTGCGCGAACACGCGCGCCGGGATGTGCACGCCCGCCGACATCAGGAACGCCGGCCAGTAGACGGCGTGGAACCGCACGATGTCCTTGCCGATGATGTGCAGCGCCGGCCAGTATTTCCAGCGTACCGCCGCCGGATCGGGAAACCCGGCCGCCGTGATGTAGTTCGTCAGCGCATCGACCCAGACATACATCACATGGCCATCGTGCCCGGGCACCTTGATGCCCCAGTCGAAGGTGGTGCGCGAGATCGACAGATCCTTCAGCCCCGACCGCACGAAGCTCGCCACTTCGTTGCGCCGTTCCGCCGGGGCGACGAATTCGGGCTGGTCGTCATAGAGCTTCAGGAGTTTCTCGCCATAGGCCGACAGGCGGAAATAATAGCTCTCCTCCTCCACCCATTCGACCGGCGAACCGAGCGGCTCGCGGCGCACGCCATCATCGCCGACCGCGGTTTCGCTCTCGTCGAAATAGGCCTCCTGGCGCACCGAGTACCAGCCGCCATACTTGCCGAGATAGATGTCGCCATTGGCTTCCATCCGGCGCCACAGCTCCTGCACGGAGACGCGATGGCGCTCCTCGGTCGTGCGGATGAAGTCGTCGTTGGAGCAATCGAGGATCCTGAGCAGGTCGCGGAAGACCGCCGAATTGCGGTCCGCGAGTTCGATCGGCGTCAGGCCGTCCTTGAGCGCGGTCTGCTGCATTTTCTGGCCGTGTTCGTCGGTGCCGGACAGGAAGAAGACATCCTTGCCGTCCAGGCGCTGGAACCGGGCCAGCGTGTCGGTGGCAATCGCCGTGTAGGCATGGCCGATGTGCGGCACGCCGTTGGGGTAGAAGATCGGGGTGGTGATGTAGAAACGCTCGGCGGTCATGCGGGGGTCCGGGTCCAGGATGCGCCCGCCACTTAGCCTATTCACACCGGCGTTGAAAGCCGCGAGATCAGCCCGGGCCGACGCCGGCTTCATGCATGCGGCGCAGCAGGCCGTTGAGATGCTGGCGCTTGTCGAGATTGTAAATCGCCGTCATCGCGATGGCCGAGTTCGCATCCTGCCAGAGCGCGGCAAACCGGTCCGCATCGGCGCTGCTCGTCGCCGCGCTCGCCGCCTCGGCGATCCGGTCGAGCAGGTGGCGGTTGACCAGGTCGAAGCGGATCGTTTCGTCGCGGGCGGCCACGACATCGGCCAGCCGCGCCGCGTCCGCCACGTTGAAGGCGCGCTCGCCGAGGATGCGATCGGCGACGCCGGAAAGCTCCAGCCCGCCATTTGCCGCCAGCAGCAGGGC
>JBATNB010000395.1:0-3345 GCA_049290135.1 Rhizobiaceae bacterium | reverse complement strand
CTGCTCCACGATGGCCCTCAGCGCGCGCTCGGTGCCGATCGGCATGGTTCGCGGCCGCGCCGCCACGGCGTTCTCGCCGGGCTTCGCCGCCGACTCGGCCACCTGCGGCTGCGCCTTCGGCACGGACGGATCGACATAGGGGATCGTCTTCAGCTCGATGTTCTGATGCGCGTAAGTCATAAGTCTTTGCCAGATCATCGCAGGCAAAGAACCGCCTGTAAGCTTGTCGGTTGACGTATAGTCGTCGTTTCCAAGCCAGACAGCGGCCGTGTAGTTTCCGGTGAAGCCGACGAACCAGGCATCGCGGTAGGCCTGGGTGGTGCCGGTCTTGCCGGCGGCGCGCGTCATCGGCAGGGCGGCCCGCCGCGCCGTGCCCCATTCCGGGATCTGCACCAGCATGGAATTCATCGCCGCGGTGGCCTGTTCCGACAGCACGCGCACCGGCTTCGGCGCATCGCGATCCTGTTCCCAGACCACCTCGCCGGCATGGGTGGCAAGCTGGGTGATGCCGTGGCGCAGTCCCGAATAGCCGCCGTCGGCGAACACCAGATAGCCGGTCGCCTGGTCAAGCACGGTCATGCCGGAGGTGCCGAGCGCCATGGTCTTGTGTTCGCTGATGACGGACTCCACGCCGAAGGCCTCCGCCATCGCCTTGACCGGCTTGGTGGTCAGGTGCTCCTTGACCAGCCGCACCGGCACGGTGTTGATCGACTTCACCAGCGCGGTGGTGAGCGTGACGCGGCCGGAATAGCCGCGCGAATAATTGGCCGGCGACCAGCCGTTCCAGGAGATCGGCGCATCGGGCACGACCGATTCCGGCGTGAAGCCGTTTTCCATGGCCGTGGCATAGACATAGGGCTTGAAGGAGGAGCCGGCCTGGCGCAGCGCCTTGGTGGCGCGGTTGAACTGCGAGGCGCCATAGTCGCGCCCGCCGACAATGGCCCGCACCGCGCCGCTGTTCTCGATGACGGCGATGGCGCCCTCGCTGACCCTGTAGCCCTTACCGAACTGGCGCAGGTGGAACTCCATCGATTCCTCGGCCGCCCGCTGGATGCCCATGTCGACGGTGGTGCGCGCCACCAGCGAATGCGTGACATGCGGCGGCGCGATCTTCTTGACCTCCTCGAACGCCCAGTCGAGGAAATAGTCCGGCGCGTTGGCGGTATCGCGCTCCACCGGCGTGGCCGGATTGGCGCGCGCCGCCACCACCTGCCCCTCGGTCATGAAGCCGGCCTGCACCATGTTGGTCAGCACCTCGTTGGCGCGCGCGCGCGCCGCCGGCAGGTTGATGTGCGGAGCATATTTGGCCGGCGCCTTGAACAGGCCGGCAAGCATGGCGGCCTCCGCCAGGTTCACGTCGCGCACATCCTTGCCGAAATAGAAGTCCGACGCGGCGGCGATGCCGAAGGTGCCGCCTCCCATGTAGGCGCGGTCGAGATAGAACTGCAGGATTTCCTTCTTCGACAGGTTGAACTCGAGCCAGACGGAGAGGAAGGCTTCCTTGACCTTGCGCTCGATAGTGCGCTCGTTGGTCAGGAACAGGTTCTTGGCCAGCTGCTGGGTGATGGTGGAGCCGCCCTGGACGACGGAGTTGGCGCGCACGTTTTCCGTCATGGCGCGGGCCAGGCCGAAGAAATCGATGCCCCAATGATCGTAGAAGCGGCGGTCCTCCGTCGCCAGCACCGCCTTGATGACATGCTCCGGCATCTCGTCGACCGGCGCATCCTCGCGCTGGATGATGCCGCGCCGGCCGATCTCGTTGCCGTAGCGGTCGAGGAAGGTCACGGCATAGTCCGACAGCGAGCGCCAGTCGCCTTCCGTTTCCTCGAACGCCGGCAGCGCCAGCGCCAGCATGAGCACCGAGCCGCCGGCGCCGAGCGTGAAGGCCTCGGAGGACAGTTCCGCAAGCGCCCGGCGCCAGCCGGTGACGCGGAAGCGGCGGAAGAAGATGGTGATGCTTTCCCAGGCGGAGGAGAAGCGGAACCCCGCCTCCCACAGGGTCGAATCGATCCAGGCGTCGACTTCCAGGAGAAACGACGGCTTGGGCGGCCGCTTGCGCGGCGGATCGGATGGGTCGTTGCTCATCGTCCCCCGTCTAGCGGAACGCGCGTTGCCTGTCAGCGGATTTCATACGCGGGGATATGGCGGATTGTGGGCGGAGCGGTTGGATTGGTGGTCGCGGCTCTCACGCCAACGCCCGGCGTGTCCATTGCACGATCTGGCCGGCCGGCATGGCGCCGGAGACGCGATCAACGAGCTTGCCGTTGCGGATCAGAAGCATGGTCGGGATGCCCTGGATGCCGTAGGCGTGCATCAGGCCGGGCGCGTTGTCGCCATTGACCTTGACGAGGCGGACCTCGCCGGCCAGCGCCCGGCTCGCCTGCTCGAAGGCCGGCGCCATCGCCCGGCACGGCCCGCACCAGGGCGCCCAGACATCGACGAGAACGGGCAGGTCGTCGCCGGCGGCGATGCTGTTGAATCGCTGCTCGTCGATGTCGCACGGATGGCCGGAAAACAGCGGCGCCTTGCACGTCCCGCAGCGCGCCTGCGCCGCCGGCCGTTCGGAGGGAAAGCGGTTCTTCTGGCCGCACTCGGCGCAGACGAAATGCATGTGGCCGCTCATCGACATCGCTCCCGTGACTACATATGCGCATATATTCATGGATCGCGCACGTTCAAGGGGAGGGGACGGCAAAGCAGGTTCACTCAGGGCAGATTGCGAAACGCGGGGTGATTCACGCGAGGTCAGGTAACGGTTTGCGGCTCCGCGATCCGATCGGACATCGCCCGGGCCAGCCCCTGCGTATTGGGAAATACGGGGATGTTTGGGTAACATTTCGGGTATGAACCGGATCTCCGATTCCCTTCGGAACGCGCTTGGGATTCGAAGCGCACCGCGGGTCGATCGACGACAGTGGCAATGCCGCGGAAACGGGATGGCGATTCGGCGGTGGCGACCGGTGGCATGAAATTGCCGTTCTAGGAAAATAATCCTTGACAGCGTGACGGTCGTCCGGTAAGTTTCGGTCATCGTCGGAGTTGTGCGCCTTTCGTGGTGCCGCCCGGCGGTTTTCATTTCCAGACACAGGCATTCCATGACCGGACCGGTGAAGAACCGCGGCGGGCGCAGGCCGTTGCTGCGTCCCGACCCCGAGACGATCGAGCGCGTCCACCAGTTCGCCCAGCAGGGGGCGACCAAGCGGGCGACGGCGCGTGCCTTCGGCATCTGCGCCGATACGTTCAGCAACTTCCTGGAGCGAAATGCCGAGGCGGCGACACGCTGGGCCGAAGGCCAGGCGACAGCACGGCGGCTGCGCCTGGAGGCAGCGGTGAAAACCCTCGCCC
>JBATNB010000394.1:0-1989 GCA_049290135.1 Rhizobiaceae bacterium | reverse complement strand
CCGCCGGATCGTCCGGTTCGGGATTTGCAGCGCTTTCAGTTCCGGCGGCGTTTCGGCCTCGTGGCGCGTCAGCGGCGAGATCAGCGCCAGCCCGCCGATCCGGTCGGGGAAGTCGAGCGCCATGCGCATGGCGATGGCGCCGCCGAGCGAATGGCCGACGACCAGCGGACGGTCGAGCCCCATGCGCTCGCACAGGCGCACCAGGAACGCCGCCTGGTCGGGGATGGTTTCCGGTCCTCCCGCCGGCCGCGTCGACCAGCCCGAGCCCGGCCGGTCGGGCGCCACCAGGCGGAAGCCGTCGAGATGCGGAAACAGCGGATGCGCAAGCTGGTTCATCCAGCCGCCGAGCCCGTGCACGAACAGGATCGGCCGCCCCTCGCCGGTGTCGAAATGGTGGATGCGGCAGCCCTCCATCTCGATGAAGCGCCCGGTCGGCGGCGCGGCCTTGTCGGCCAGCGCCACGATCTTCTGCGTCTTCAGCCGGCCGATGAACAGGCGCAGCGCCAGTCCGGCCAGGAGCGCGGCGGCAAACAGGGCGACAAGGAACAGCAATGTGGGCATGGTGGCGTCCGCGACGGTGGATTCCAGGCAGGAATGACGGCTTTCTCGCCGCCTCGCAAGTCCGCCGCTTGCCGCCGGCCCCGCGCGCGCATTATCACGGGTGCCAAGGGAGAACCGCCGATGAGCGCCATCGTCACCGCCGCCATGATCGTGATCGGCGACGAGATCCTGTCCGGCCGCACCCGGGACCGCAACATCGGGCACCTGGCCGACATGCTGGGCGCAGTCGGCATCGACCTCCGGGAAGTGCGCATCGTGCCGGACGTGACCGACGCCATCGTCGAGGCGGTCAACGCGCTGCGCGTCCGCAACACCCACGTCTTCACCACCGGCGGCATCGGCCCGACGCATGACGACATCACCGCCGACGCGGTCGCCGCCGCCTTCGGCGTGCCGATCGGTCCCGACCCGGAGACGTTCCGCCTGATGGCCGACAATTACCGGTCGCGCGGCATCGAGTTCAACGAGGCGCGCCAGCGCATGGCGCGCTTCCCGCGCGGCGCGGTCGCCATTGCCAACCCGGTGTCGCTGGCGCCGGGCTTTTCCATCGGCAATGTGCATGTGATGGCCGGGGTGCCGGCGATCTTCCAGGCGATGCTCGACAACCTGCTGCCGCGGCTTGAGACCGGCACGCGCCTGCTGACGGCCAGTGTCCACTGCCCGCATGGCGAGGGCGCCATCGGCGCCGCGCTCGGCGACATCCAGGCCGCGCATCCCGACACCATCATCGGCTCCTACCCGAAATACCAGGACGGACGCTTCTGGACCGAGCTCGTCGTGCGCGCCCGCGATCCCGAAACGCTCGAAACGGCGCGCGCGGCGGTGGCGGCGATGGTGGAGGCGCTGAACCGGCGTTGACGAAGGTCAATGCCGCCCCGAAGCGCTGATTTAATGTCGAATCCGGCGCAAAGGCGCGCCGCAACCATGAAAAGGGAGATGGCCATGTCGTGGAAAACCATTCTCGCGGTGCTGCCCGACCGGGACGCCGCCGCCCGCACCCTCAACGTTGCCGTGCCGCTCGCCCGCCGCCTCGGCGCCCACCTGATCGGCCTGCACACCACGCCGATGCCGGTGGCTTGGGCCTCGCCGCTCGGCTTCCCCGACACCACGATGCTGGAAAGCGCGCTCGAGCTTTACCGCGCCAAGGCCTCCGAGGTCGAAAAACTGTTCCGCGACCGCGTCGCGCTCGATGGCGTCTCGGCCGAATGGCGCGGCATGGAGAGCTTCTCCGGCGACAATGGCGTCGCCTCGCTCACCTCCGCCCGCGCCGCCGATCTCGTCATCGCCCCGCAGGCCGACCCGTCCTCGACCGCCCCGGACATGACCTCGCTCGAGGCGCTGTTGTTCGAGAGCGGCCGCCCGGTGCTGTTCGTACCGTTCGCCGGCGAGCCGCCGGCCCGCATCGCCAGGGTGCTGATCGGCTGGAAC
>JBATNB010000393.1:0-2369 GCA_049290135.1 Rhizobiaceae bacterium | reverse complement strand
CGCGCACCTGGCCGGACGGCGGGGAAGACGACAGCGGGCCGGTGATGCGGGCGACGCGGATGACCTTGGCCTTCTGCACCGAGCCGGTGAATTCGGCGACGTAGGGTGTCGCCGGCGCCAACACGATCTCCTCCGGCGTCCCGACCTGTTCGATCGCGCCATCCTTCATGATGGCGATGCGGTCGGCCACGCGGATCGCCTCGTCGAAATCATGGGTGATGAACACGATGGTCTTCTTCAGCACCGATTGCAGGCGGATGAACTCGTCCTGCATCTCGCGCCGGATCAGCGGATCGAGCGCGGAAAACGGCTCGTCGAGGAACCAGAGCTCCGGTTCGACGGCAAGCGACCGGGCGATGCCGACGCGCTGCTGCTGGCCGCCGGACAATTGTCGCGGATAGAAGGATTCCTTGCCGGTGAGCCCGACAAGCTCGATCATCCGGCGCGCCCGTTCCTCGCGCTCGCCGCGTTGCAGGCCCTGGATCTCCAGCGGGAAGGCGACGTTGCCGAGCACGTCGAGATGCGGCAGCAAGGCGAAGTGCTGGAACACCATGCCCATGCGGTGGCGCCGGATCTCGATCATGCGCCGCTCCGGCTGCGCCAGAAGGTTCTCGCCATTGAAGACGATCTCTCCCGACGTCGGCTCGATCAGCCGCGACAGGCAGCGCACCAGCGTGGACTTGCCCGACCCCGACAGGCCCATGATGACGAAGATCTCGCCGTCCATGACCTCGATGTTGATGTCGCGCACCGCGGCCACCAGCCCGTTGCGGGCGATGTCGTCGGGCGCGGGATGGCCGCCAGTGCGAGCCATCAGGTCGGCCGCGCCGTGCCCGAACAGCTTCCAGACATGGCGGCAGGCAAGCTTGGCGGCGGGGGCGCTCATGGGCTCGATGTCGGAAAAAGACGGGCCGGGCGGTGGACGGCCGCATTTCCGGCCCGCCACGACGTGACAGCGGTCACGCGGGCGGGCCGTGATGCGCTGCGGTGCGCATCACCTCGGCGGGACCGGGCTTTCGGGGGCGTTTCTGGCGCGGTCCGACCTACGGGAAAGGGCATGCGTCATTTCTTGATCCATCCGGCCCAGCGCGCCTCGTTGGCGCCCATCCAGGCCGCGACCACCTCCTCGACCGACTTGCCGTTGAGGTCGACCTCGGTGATCATGGCGCCCATCTCGGCATTGTCGATGGTGAAGGCCTTGACCGCGCCGTAGGCGCCCGGCCACTTGTCCTTCAGGCCGGCCCAGCCGACCTTCCAGATCTCGCCGAACGGCTTGCCGCAATCATACGCCATGTCCGGATTGCCGCCCCATTTGGGGTCCTTGTAGCAGTCGGCGGTGTATTCGGGGAATTCGACCCATTCGCCCTTGTATTTCGCCGGCGCCCAGTGCGGCGCATAGATCCACAGCATGATCGGCGCCTGGCGCTGGTAGGCGCTTTCGAGTTCGGCAAACAGCGCCGCGTCCGTGCCGGCATGGATGACCTCGAACGGCACGCCGAGTGCCTGGACGCGCTCGTCATCGAATCCGCCCCAGGTCACCGGGCCGCCGAGATAGCGCCCCTTCGGCGCGGTTTCCGCGGTCGAGAATGCCGCCGCGCAGGCCGGGTCCTTCAGCGCTTCCCAGTTCGGCAGGCCGGGGCACTTTTCCTTCATGTACTCCGGATACCACCACTCTTCCTTGGCCTTCATGCCGGTCGGACCGAAAACCTCGACCTTGCCGGTGGCGGTTGCCGCGTCCATCGCCTCGCGGCCGGTGGTTTCCCACATCTCCATCGCCAGCGTTAGGTCGCCGGTTTCAAGTCCGGCGAACTGGGCCAGATAGTCGGCCTGCACATATTCGATGTTGTAGCCGGCCTTCTTCAGCACCTCGCCCATCAGGTTGGTGGTGATGAGCTGGCCGGTCCAGTCGTGCAGCGTCAGCTTGATCGGATCGCCCGATTCCTGCGCCACCGCGCCGGTGAACGCGGTGCCGCACGCCAGAACGGCGGCCAGACCGCCCGCGATGAACCTGTTTTTGCCGAGCATGGGCCGTCCTCCCTGTTGCCTTGGGCAGGGGGCGCCTGCCCGCTCGTCGGCATCACAAGGCACGTGCGGACGCATGTCAATGCGGATTCGTGGCATTTCGTGTGTTTTTGACCGTTTCGACACGAGGACATTGCGAAAAGCAGCGAGAATGCCTAGAAAACGGGCATGCTGTCGAAACGCCATGCTGAAATCCTGCGCCTGCTCGAATCCGAGGGCGTCCTGTCCATCGCCGTGCTGGCGCACCGCCTGGACGTGTCGCCGGAGACCGTCCGCCGCGACATCCGGCCGCTGGCGGACGACGGGCGGCTGGTGCGCATGCATGGCGCGGTCGGCCTGGCCGGGCA
>JBATNB010000392.1:0-1849 GCA_049290135.1 Rhizobiaceae bacterium | reverse complement strand
GCCGCGCCCGGCGGCGACGGCGATGCGCACGCCGGTGAACGATCCCGGACCGATGGTGGCGACCACGAGACCGATGCCGTAATAGCCCACGCCGGCGCGCTGAAGCGCCGCGTCGACGACCTTCGACAGCATGGCGGCCTGGCCGGTGCCGACGATCCGCACCTCGCGCGCCAGTTCGCGATCCGCGTCCGCGTCGAAAACGCAGGCGGCGCAGGCGGAACTGGACGTGTCGAGCGCAAGCACGATCATGCCGGCCATCCTGCGCGACAAAGGTCAAATTTGCGTTGCGCCGTCACCCGGCGAAACGCGCCTTCAGCTCCAGCCGGCGGCGATGCAGGATCGGCTCGGTGTAGCCGTTGGGCTGGCTGGTTCCCTCCAGCACCAGTTCGCACGCCGCCTGGAAGGCGACCGAGTGGTCGAAATCCGGCGCCATCGGCAGGTAGGACGGATCGCCGGCATTCTGCCGGTCCACCACCGCCGCCATGCGCTTCATGGTCTCCATGATTTCGGCGCGCGAGACGATGCCGTGGCGCAGCCAGTTGGCCATGTGCTGGGAGGAGATGCGCAGCGTGGCACGGTCCTCCATCAGGCCGACATCGTTGATGTCGGGCACCTTGGAGCAGCCGACGCCCTGGCTGACCCAGCGCACGACATAGCCGAGGATGCCCTGGGCATTGTTGTCGAGCTCCTTGCGGATGTCGTCGGGCGACCAGTTGGGGCGCACCGCGACCGGCACCGACAGGATGTCGGAAAGCCGCGCGCGCGGCCGGTTCCCCAGCGCCTGCTGCACGGCGAACACGTCGACGCGGTGATAGTGCGTGGCATGCAGCGTGGCGGCCGTCGGCGACGGCACCCAGGCGGTGTTGGCGCCGGCCTTCGGATGGGCGATCTTGGTCTCCAGCATCGCCTGCATGAGGTCGGGCATCGCCCACATGCCCTTGCCGATCTGCGCCCGGCCGGACAGGCCGCAGGCCAGGCCGACGTCGACGTTCCAGTTCTCGTAGGCCTGGATCCAGGCCGCCGCTTTCATGTCGCCCTTGCGGATCATCGGGCCGGCTTCCATCGAGGTGTGCATCTCGTCGCCGGTGCGGTCGAGGAAGCCGGTGTTGATGAAGACCACGCGGTCGGCGGCGGCGCGGATGCATTCCTTGAGGTTCACCGTGGTGCGGCGCTCCTCGTCCATGATGCCCATCTTGATCGTGCCCGGCGCCATGCCGAACGCCGCCTCGACGGCGGAAAAGATCTCCACGGCGAAGGCGACTTCCTTCGGGCCGTGCATTTTCGGCTTGACCACGTACATCGATCCGGCGCGCGAATTCGCCCGCCGCCCGTCCGGGCCGATGTCATGCAGCGCGATGACGCCGGTGACGAAGGCGTCCATGATGCCTTCCGGCACCTCGCGGCCGTCGGCGTCGAGGATCGCCGGATTGGTCATGAGGTGGCCGACGTTGCGCACCAGCATGAGCGAACGGCCCGGCAGCGTCAGCGTAGTGCCGTCGGTGCCGGCCCAGGCGCGGTCGGGGTTGAGGCTGCGGGTCATGGTGCGCCCGCCCTTGTCGAAGCTCTCCTGGAGATCGCCGCGCATCAGGCCGAGCCAGTTGCGATAGACGACGATCTTGTCCTGCGCGTCGACGGCGGCGACGGAATCCTCGCAATCCTGGATCGTCGTCAGCGCCGATTCGATCACCACGTCGGAAATCCCGGCCGGATCGGTCCGGCCGATCGGATGGCCGCGGTCGACATGGATCTCGACATGCAGGCCGTTGCGGACGAGGAGTATGGCGGTCGGCGCGGCCGGATCGCCGCGCCAGCCGGCAAGCTGGCGCCCGTCGTCGAGGCCGGTCACGCC
>JBATNB010000391.1:0-3680 GCA_049290135.1 Rhizobiaceae bacterium | reverse complement strand
GAGCCGGCTCAGGCCGCGCCGCCCTCGGCGAACAACGCGCCGGTACGCGTGCGCAGGAACGCATCGAGCGGCACGGTTTCCTGCTTGAGGAAGCCGTGCGCCGGCAGGATGCCGGTGCGGGTCAGTTCGATGACGGCGGCGGCGGACGCCGACGTGGTCCAGGCGATGGCGGTGCGCGACTTGCCGGCGATCACCCGCGGCAGGTAGGCCCGGACGAATTCCTTGCGCATCAGCCGCTCCTCGGTCCAGCCCTCGGCAGAGACGTGGATATAGACGACATCGTCATCGACGGGCGGCTTGGCGTGGGTGAGGATCTTTCCGGCCTCCTCGCGCCGTTCGCGCATCAGCAATTCGTGGAAGAAGAAGTTCATCAGCCGCACATGGCCGGGATAGCGGATGGTCTTGTAGTCGAGATTGTCGATGACGCCCTCATAGGTCTCGCACATGGTGCCGAGCCCGCCGGAGGTGGTGAACGCCTCCAGTTCGTTGCCGTCGATGAACAGGGTCTCGGTCCATTCCATGGCGGAGACGGTCTTGCGCACGCCGTGCTCGATGACCTCGCAATCGTTGAGATATTCGTTGACGACGCCTTCGGGTGACCAGTTGAAGGCATAGCCGAGCAGGCCGGTCGGGTGGCGGGGGAGCGCGCCGACGCGCATGCGGATGGAGCGCACCTTGTCGAAGCGGCCGGCAAGATCGGCGGCAACGATGCCGACGAACCCCGGCGCCAGCCCGCATTGCGGCGCCATGAGGCCCTTCGAGGTTTCGGCAAGCGCGCGGATGTGGCTGGTCGTGCCGACATCCTCGGTCAGGTCGAAATAATTGAGGCCGAGCGCATGGGCCGCGCTGGAGACGCCCTTGTTCAGATGCCAGGGCAGGCAGGACAGCACCGCCTGCTGCCCGGACAGCGCGCGCGACAGCGCGGCCTGATCGGCAAGATCGACGGTGCCGACGGCAAAGGGCAGGGGCTGGACGGCATGGGCATCGAGCCCGGTGACGGTGAGGCCGGCCTCGTGAAGCAGTTCGGCGGCGAGGCGCCCGACCTTGCCGAGGCCGAGCACGGCGATGCGATCAAAGGTCATGGGTTCCTCCGGTGGGCAGGCGCGGCGACGTTGCCACGCGCCGGAGCGGGTTTCAATCGCCGACGGCGGCGGCGCGGCGTTGCATCGGCGCGCAATCGCCGTTAGAACCGCGCGGATTTTTCAGCGACAACGCCGCCGCTGGGGCGGAAAACCGGTCAGAGGACATCACGACATGCGCGTTTATTACGATCGCGACGCCGATCTCAATCTCATCAAGGGCAAGAAGGTCGCCATCGTCGGCTATGGCAGCCAGGGCCGCGCGCATGCGCTGAACCTGAAGGATTCCGGTGCGAAGGACGTGGTCGTGGCGCTGCGCCCGACCTCGCCGACCGCGCAGAAGGTCGAGGCCGACGGCCTGCGGGTGATGTCGGTGGCGGACGCGGCCAAGTGGGCCGACTTCATCATGATGTGCGCGCCGGACGAACTGCAGGCCGGCA
Source organism: Rhizobiaceae bacterium (assembly GCA_049290135.1). Classification (GTDB taxonomy): domain Bacteria; phylum Pseudomonadota; class Alphaproteobacteria; order Rhizobiales; family Rhizobiaceae; genus JADJTR01. The sequence goes on along the minus strand of JBATNB010000391.1, from coordinate 2,161 downwards.
TCTGGAAGGCCGACATCGAGAAGAACATCCGCGACGGCGCGGCGATCGCGTTCGCGCACGGGCTCAACGTGCATTTCGGCCTGATCGAGGCCAAGCCGACGGTCGACGTGGTCATGATCGCGCCGAAGGGCCCGGGCCACACGGTGCGCGGCGAATATCTCAAGGGCGGCGGCGTGCCCTGCCTCGTGGCCGTGCACAAGGATGCCTCGGGCAACGCGCTCGACGTGGCGCTGTCCTATGCCTCGGGCGTGGGCGGCGGCCGCTCCGGCATCATCGAGACGACGTTCCGCGAGGAGTGCGAGACCGACCTGTTCGGCGAGCAGGCGGTGCTGTGCGGCGGCCTGGTGGAACTCATCCGCGCCGGTTTCGAGACGCTGACGGAAGCCGGCTACGCGCCGGAAATGGCGTATTTCGAGTGTCTGCACGAAGTGAAGCTGATCGTCGACCTCATCTACGAGGGCGGCATTGCCAACATGAACTACTCGATCTCCAACACGGCCGAGTGGGGCGAGTACATGTCCGGCCCGCGCATCATCACGTCCGAGACCAAGGCGGAGATGAAGCGCATCCTCAAGGACATCCAGTCCGGCAAGTTCACCTCCGAGTGGATGCAGGAATGGCACTCGGGCGCGGCGCGCTTCAAGGCGACGCGGCGGTTGAACGACGCGCACCCGATCGAGGAGGTCGGCACCAAGCTGCGCGGCATGATGCCGTGGATCGCCAAGAACAAGCTGGTCGACAAGGCGCGGAACTGACAGCAATCCACGCCTTGATCGCTTGCGCGCCTTCGGCGCGGCTCAGGATGAGGTTCGACACGCGCCCGCGGCGCGGCTCAGGGTGAGGGGCATACAAGGCCGGCGGAGCGATCCGCCGGCTTTGTCGATCAGGCGCGGTCGAGTGCGTCGAGGATCGCCAGTCCGCGCTTCGCATCGCCCCGGGCGGCACGCAGGCGGAAGCGCGTTTCAGTGTCGAATTCGGCGATGGCGCGGGCGGAGAATTCCTCGAACAGTTTATTGAGGCTGACGCCGCGCCGCGCGGCGAGCGCCTTCAGCCGCTCGTGCTGGTCGTCGGGTAGCCGGATTGTCAGCGTGCTCATTTGCTTTTCCTCCAGGAAAGGAATTCCGCGGGATCAAGAACCGCGAAACCGCCGAATTTCAGGTCGGCGCCGCGGAAATCCTTCTTGTTCGAAGTTACAATGGCGGCGGCCACGCCTGAAACCGCCAGTTCGACCAGGAAATTGTCGTCCTCATCACGCAAATTCGGCCTCCACAGGAACCAGATCGGCGTCCATGCGCATACGGAGAGGAACGCATCCAGCAACTCGTTGCGCTCTGAAACAGGAATCCGGCAATTCGCAAACAGCTCGGCGCGGCCCATTACGTCTTCAAATTCGTGGAACAAGGCACCACTCATCAACGGTATGACAACGCCTTCGAGACACAACCTTATAACTTGTCGCGATGCCCCGCCGGCACTCAAGGTCGCGGAGACGAATACGCTGGTGTCGACGACAATCTTCATTGCAATTTGATAGCATATATGCTGTCACATCAGCATGCAAGACTCCCATTTCTGGCGGCGGGCAGGGACCTCATCGAAATTCCCGATCCATATAAGTCAGCATCATTGACATAAATTCCGCCGCGTGGTGATCTCACCCGATACCTGCCGGGAGGATTTTGCCATGACCACCGCCCAACGCGGCGACGGCCTCGATTGGCCGAGACTGTTTGCCACGCGCGCCGAGCGCATGAAGGCGTCGGAAATCCGCGAGCTCCTCAAGCTGCTCGACCAGCCGGACGTGATTTCCTTCGCCGGCGGCATCCCGGACCCGGCGCTGTTTCCCGCGCAGGCGTTTTCCGAAGCGCTCGCCGCCTCGCTGACGGGCGAGCAGGCCGGGCAGGCGCTGCAATATTCGGTGAGCGAAGGCTATCTGCCGCTGCGCCAGTGGATCGCGGCGCGCATGGGCTCGCTCGGGGTGGCATGCACGGTCGACAACATCGTCATTACCACCGGCTCGCAGCAGGCGCTCGATTTCCTCGGCAAGCTGTTCCTGTCGCCCGGTGATACCGCGTTAGTCGGATGGCCGACCTATCTGGGCGCGCTGCAGGCCTTCAACGCCTACGAGCCGCGCTACGACCGGCTGCAGCCGATGGGCAAC